>CALMLJ010000407.1 GCA_937868025.1 uncultured Acidimicrobiaceae bacterium | reverse complement strand
CTGGGCTCGTGGTTCATGACGTGGCGGCTAGTTGAGACGGGGGCAGAAATGGCCGTCGGCGTTGACCGGTCGACCGCACAGCGGGCATGACGGGCGGCCCGACTCGATGACGTCGCGTGCGCCGGTCACGAACGCGTCGACCTGCGCCCGGGTCAGACCGAACCGCGCCTGGGAGCCGGTCGGAGGGCTGTCGGGATCGGCGTCGTCGTCCTCGATGACCAGTTCCTCGGCGATCACGATCACCCGTGATTCCGCCTCGTCGATGGCGACCATCATCGAACCGACGATCCACTCCGAGATGACCGGTTGATAGAGGTCGGGCATGGACGTCGGCGAGGACTCCGCGAGCTCGTAGCTCGCGATGACCCGCGCCAGGTAGTCGGCCAGCAGCGCGACCTGCTGCTTCTCGAGGCGCAGCGTGACCACCTGGTGCTCTGCCACGGCCTGCAGGTAGAACACCCGCTCGCCGGCAGGGCCCTCGGTGCCCACGGCGAACGACCGCAGTTCGGGGAGGTCGAAGGAGCTCGACATCAGGACCTCAGGAGGGCGCCAGCGTCGACAGGTCGTCGCCGGTCGAGTTGACCGCCAACACGATGGGGGCGCCGGCGCCGTAGAGGATCGGGGTGATCGAGCAGGGTGAGATCACGATGCGCTGGAACAGGTCGAGGTGCACGCCCTGCGCCTGGGCGACGGCGGCCTTGATCGGGTCGGCGTGGGAGACGCACACGATGCGTTCGCCGGGGTGCTTCGCCACGAGCCGGTCGATCTCACTGCAGATGCGGGTCTGCATCTCGGTGAACGACTCGCCGCCGGGGAAACGGAACGTGGAGGGCGCCCCCTGGACGGTCTTCCACTCGGGCAACTTGTTGAGGTCCGCGAGTTTGCGTCCCGTCCAGTCGCCGAACTCGCACTCGAGCAGGCCGCGGTTCGTCCGGACCCGCTGGCCCACCGCCTTGCCGATCGGTGCGGCGGTCTCACGGGTGCGTTCGAGCGGTGAGGCGTAGACCGCCGCGATGCCTCCCATGGCTCCGAGTCGTTGGGCCGCCTTGTCGGCCTGGGCGCGTCCGGCGTCGGCCAGGTGGAGACCGGGGGCGCGGCCGGGGAGGAGTTGGCCGGTGGTCGCCGTCTGTCCGTGGCGGACGAGTACGACGAGCGTGGGTTTGGGGGGAGCGGGGCGTGCGGCCATTCGACCGGTCAACCTACTCGGCGGCCAAGTTTGTTCCCCATCCCCCTGCACCCTCCTGTGCCAGAGTGACGGCGTGGCGCCCGATTCCCTCACGCTGGTTGCCGAGCAGGTGTCGCAGTGCCGTCGCTGCCCTCGCCTGGTGGCATGGCGGGAGGAAGTCGCTGCCACTCGTCGGGCCGCGTTCCGTGACGAGGAGTACTGGGGCCGAGGTGTCCCGGGCTTCGGTGACCCTCACGCGACGCTGCTCATCGTCGGACTCGCTCCGGCGGCGCACGGGGCGAACCGGACCGGGCGGATGTTCACCGGCGACCGTTCGGGCGACTGGCTCTACCGGGCGCTGTGGCGCGCCGGCTTCGCCAACCAGCCCGAGTCGACCTCGGCCGACGACGGTCTGGAGCTCACCGGAGCCTTCGTGACGTCGCCCGTGAAGTGCGCGCCACCGAACAACACGCCGACGCCCGAGGAGCGCGACACGTGCCGACCATTTCTCGAGCGCGAGCTCGAGCTGCTGACCGAGGTCCGGGTCCTGGTGGCCCTCGGCGCATTCGGCTTCGCCGAGACGGCACGGTGGTTCGGCATCCGGCCGAAGCCGAAGTTCGCCCACGGCGCCGAGGTGGCGCTGCCCGGAGACCGGACGCTGATCGGCAGCTACCACGTGAGCCAGCAGAACACGTTCACCGGGCGTCTCACCGAGGACATGCTCGACGCCGTCTTCTCGCGTGCCCGCGAACTCGGGAGTCCATCGGCCGTGGGACGAAACGCCGACACGTCGCCCCCGACCTGAAATGGTCCCAATGGCCCCTCCTGCCCGGCGCGCCTCGCGCCGACAACTGGAACATGTCCCCGCTTGGAATCCTCGACACCGACGTCACCGTCGCCGCCGTCCCGAGGTTCTCGAAGAGCTCGCCGGCTCTGTGGGACGCCATCGTCGATCAGCTCGCACCTCGGGATCCGGCGGGGACGGCCCCGTCGTGGCCCGCCGAGCCGGTGCTGCCCGAGGCGGGCATGTTCGACTTCGTGCGCTCGTAGGCGACGGAGCGGCCCAGGCGGCCCCGGTTCGTCTCGTCGACGCCGGACGGGTAGCTTTTGCCCGACGTTCGACGACGGAGAACCCCCTGTGCGTGTTGGCAAGTCATCCCGATCCGAGACCCGACGCCGCGGCCTGGCTGCCCTCGGCCTCGCTGTGATGGCGGTGTCCGTGGCCGGGTGCTACCAGAACCCCGATCCCACCGAGTGGAACGCCAAGGCGAAGTCCAACTTCATCGCCGGTTGCTCCACCGACGTCACGGCCAAGGGCGGCACCACCACCAGCATCGCGATTGCTTCGAGCGACACGTGCGAGTGCATCTACGAACTCATCAAGAAGCCCGAGTCGGGTGAGCAGGGCAAGTGGGGCATCGACTGGGACGACCTCAAGGACTACGAGTCCAAGCAGGCCGATGCCAAGCCCGCCGACGCGCCGCCCACGCCGCCCAAGAACCTCACCAAGGCCATCGACGAGTGCACCGCGGTCGCCGGCCCGGTGACGTCGGACTCCTGAGCCCGGACTGACGGTCGGGGCCTACGCGCCCTTACGCTTCGGGATCGGGAGACCGACGCGCACCGATGCCTCGGCGGTCTCGGGCCACCGGGCCCGCGACTTCTCGGCCAGCTTGCGCATCAGCGCGATCGCGGCCGGGTCGCTGTCACCGGGTCGGGCGATCACCGACCCGTCGGCGATCATGCGCTGCATGATCTCCCGGCCGAGGTCGGTGCGAACGATCGTGAGCGTCCAGTCGTTGTCCTTGCCGATGCCACCCGTCGAGATGTCGGCGTGCTCGGCGGCGAAATCGGGGCAGTGGTTGCACCCCTCGCGGGTCCAGGCGTGGCACTCCTTGAGATTGATCTCGTGGTAGCTGCCGTCCTTCATCCAGATCTGGAAGACGCCCTTGATGTTCATCTTGGTCATCTCGGCCTTGGGCAGGCCGTACTTGGCCCAGAACAGTTCCTCGAAGATCGCATCGTCGAACGTCTTCGAGCAGAGCAGACCGATGTTGAACACGATCGGCTTGGAGATCTTGCCGATCTTGCGTGACCACATGGTGGGAGCGATCGAGGACTGGCAGCTCATACCGACCATCGCCAGCCGCTTGTGGCCCTGTTCGAGGGCCTCGTCGAGCGCCAGCGTGTTGGCCGAGTACGTGTAGCGGCTCCCGGCTCCCTTGAGCACCTCGTCCCGGGTCGACGCCACGCCGGGTACGGCCTTCCACGTCGTCATGTCGTCGTTCTCGAAGTAGGAGGTGAGCGCGGCGTCGACGTAGTCGTGCTCCATCGCCCACAGCAGGATCGCCGACACGAGGCCGCCGTCCTGGCCCATCTGATGGACCATGTCGTCGGAGGCCCGGGTCAGCATGATGTCCTGGTAGATCCCGGCGACCTCGTCGGGTTCACGGTCACGGTCGAACAGGTGCTCGTTGGCCTGGTGCTCCCACAAGCGGAACCGGGGACAGGCGCGGGTGCAGCTGGTGCACCCCTTCTCGCCGTGCACGCAGTTGTCGGGGCCCAGCTCCTCCTCGAGGTGGAACGGCGTGTAGCCGCCGGCCTCGTGGTTGTAGCCGATGACGTCGTGGGGACAGGCGACGACGCAGCCGGCGCAGCCGGTGCAGAGTTTGGCGTCGATGACCTCCGCCTTGAGCTCCAGCCACTGGTTGGTCCAGCGCTCGGCCTTGCCGCTGGTGGGCGGGGGTGTCTCGATCACGGTCGACATGGGCTGAGGATACCGCTCGTCGGGGGTTAGCCTCGAAGCGAATGACCGAGGCACCGATGACCGCTCCCGTCGACCCGTCGGCTGAGCGTCGCGCCCGGTATCCGGTCGGCCCCTGGACGGGCGCAGCAGTCGCGGCGTGCGGATGCGTCGCCGTCGCCCTCGTCGACCCGACGAAGCACATGCTCACCCCGCCGTGCCCGATGCGTGCGATCACAGGCTGGTGGTGTCCGTTCTGCGGTGCGACCCGGGCGGCGTCACGTCTCCTGCGTGGTGACGTGCTCTCGGCGCTCCAGTTCAACGCCGTGTTCGTGGTGCTCCTTCCCCTCATCGCGGTCCTGTGGACGGCCGCCGCGTTCCCCGGTCGGTTCTCGTGGCTCGACCCGATCCGCGCCCGCTCGACATCGATCCTCACGGCCGTCGCGGTCCTGTTCGGGGTGTTCATGGTCGTCCGCAACACGCCGTTCGCCGACACCTGGCTGCGGTACCCCGGCGCCTGACCGCGGAATCCAGGCTCAGCCGGGCACCAACGCCCGCTACCGTCCTCGCCTCGTCCGAACTTCAGCCTCACTCGTGATCATGGGCACGGGTGAGGCTCGAGTACGTCCACCGCGACGCCGGCGCGCGCCGAGTGTCGGGGGTGCGTCGTAGGTTGCATCGCCTTCCCCTCCTGTCTCGATTCGATCCAGGAGCAATCGGTGGACATCGTCCGCATCGCCCGCCACGCCCGCGCTCACCGTGGTGTCATCACGCAGACCTACCTCGACACGATCGGCGTGAACTCGTCCCGTGCCGGACACGAGGTTCGGGCCGGTCGCTGGCGCCGGCTCCACGAGGGCGTGTTCACCGCCGCCGCCACGCCCGACTCCTGGGAGCTGCGAGCCGAGGCGGCGCTCGCCGCACTTCCTGCTGGTGTGCTGGGTCTTCGCGCCGCCGCCCGCGTTCACCATCTCGACCTCGCCGACACGACGCTCGACGTCGTGGTTCCGCACGGTGGTCGGCATCGACTCGATGGCGTCACCGTCCATCAGAGCTCGGTGCCCGAGTGGCACGTCGTGCGTCGCAACGGCTGGCGAGTGACCACGCTCGAACGCACGCTCGTCGATCTCGGCAAGGTGGTGCCGGCGAACACCCTGCAGCGGTGCATCGAGGACCAGATCGTTGATCGCCGCACGACGATGGCCCGCGTCGAATCGGTGTTCGGCGAGCTCGCAGGGCGCGGCCGGCCGGGGATCGCCCGAACACGCTCGGTGCTCGGTCGTCTGGATCCGGAACCACCGACCGAGTCCGAGCTCGAAGCGCAGTTCATCCGCCTCCTCGAGCGGCACGGGGTCGATCTTCCCCGACGGCAGGTGTCGTTCGACTGGATCCAGGCCGGTCGAGGTCGGGTCGACTTCTGGTATCCGGAGCGGCGGCTGATCGTCGAGCTCGACGGTCGACGGTTCCACCTCCGTGTCGCAGCGTTCGAAGCCGACCGTCGTCGGGATCTCGTCGGCCTCACCCACGGCATCGAGACCGTCCGGATCACGCACCGCCAGCTCGCGACCGAGTCGGCGTTCGTCGCAGCGTCGCTTCGACAGTTGCTCTCCACCGAACCGAACTCGAGGCTCACCCGTGTCCATGATGACGGGTGAGGCTGAAGTTCGGGCCGAGCCGCGGCGATCGAGAACGGGTGAACGATCGCTGAGTGGACGAACCTGACCGATCGGTCAAGAATGCGGGGATGGACCTGAGCTACCCACCCGAGGCCGAGACGTTCCGCACCGAGATCCGTGCGTGGCTCGAGGAGAACCTGCCCGACGGGTGGTTCGACGAGGGCTTCGAGATGAGCGCCGACGAGAAGAAGGCGTGGAACGAGGAGTGGACCCAGAAGCTGTTCGACGGCGGCTGGATCTGCGCGACGTGGCCGGTGGAGTACGGCGGCAAGGGCCTCACGACCATCCAGGGCGTGGTGCTCTCCGAGGAGTTCGCCCGGGCCAAGGCCCCCATGCGCGCCGACTTCTTCGGTGACACGCTCGTCGGCCCGACGATCCTCATGAACGGCACGGAGGAGCAGAAGAAGTACTTCCTCCCGAAGATCCTCAACGGCACCATGCGCTGGTGCCAGGGCTTCTCCGAGCCGAACTCCGGCTCCGACCTGGCATCGCTCAAGACCACCGCGGTGCTCGACGGCGACGAGTGGGTGATCACCGGCCAGAAGGTGTGGACCACCCAGGCCCAGTTCGCCGACTACTGCTTCGTGCTCGCCCGCACCGATCCGGACGTGAAGATCCAGGCCGGCATCTCGTACCTGCTGGTCCCGATGCAGCAGCCCGGCGTCGAGGTCCGACCGATCACCCAGCCCGACGGCACGGCCGAGTTCAACGAGGTGTTCTTCGACGGCGCCCGCTGCCCCAAGGACAACGTCGTCGGTGGCCTGAACAACGGGTGGAAGGTCGCGAACGACACCCTCGGGTTCGAGCGGGGTATGTCGGCGACGACGGGCCACCGCCGCTTCGAGGAGGAGTACAAGCGCATGGTCCGCGCCGCCCAGAAGAACGGCAAGATCGACGATCCGCTCATTCGCCAGGGCCTCGCGACGTACTACACGAAGATCCAGATCCTCCGCATCAACGGCCTGCGCAACCTCACTGCCGCGCTGACGGGCAAGCGCGACATGGGCACGGCGACGCTCGGTGCGACCAACAAGATGTTCTGGTCGGAGATGCACAAGGCGGCGATGGAGCTGGCGCTCGACATCTACGGTCCCGAGTCGATGCTGATCACGACCGGCCCCGACGAGGGGTGGCCCGGTGTGGCCCGGATCGGTGGCCGCGACGACTACCCGGTCAGCCCGATGATGACCGCCTTCTTCTTCAGCCGGTCCGAGACGATCTGGGGTGGAACCAGCCAGATCCAGCGCAACATCGTCGGCGAGAAGGTGCTCGGGCTCCCCCGCGAACCGAAGGCGCCGACCAAGTAGTTCGCCCCCGGACACGGCGCGGGTGGGTGGTGTCACCTGTCGCGCCCGATAGTGGGATTACGCTTCCGCTCCGTGCCGGTGCCGCCTCACAACGTCGATCGTCGCGTGCGCTCGAGTTCGTCCTCGCCCCGGCAGCCGGCGCGTCGTCCTCCCGAGCCCCGCGAACCGGCTCGCCAACCGGCTCGTCGTCCGCCCCAACAGCGGGGTGATCGGCCGGCTCCGCGTGCCCGTCAGGTGTCCGGCGGTGGTGGCGGAGGAGGAGGTGGCCCTCGCCGCCCGGCGCCGCGCCCCGCTGGGTCCAACCGGCCCCGATCGCAGGCGCACAAGTACCGCCGGTGGTTCGCCGTCGTTGCCGCGGTGATGGCCCTCATCGTCGGAGCCGTCCTCGCGTGGGGCGTGATCCAGTTCAACCGCATCGACCGCGCCGAGCTCGATCTCGAGGCGACGGCGTCGCTCGAACCGCAGAACTTCCTGGTGGTCGGAAGCGACACCCGTGATCTGGCCGGCGAGGACGGCGCCGACGCCGAGGGCATCTTCGGTGGCGACGGTGAGAAGGCGCCGGGTGGCAAGCGCGCCGACACGATCGTGATCGCCCGCGTCGACCCGGCGAAGGCGACCGTCGAACTGTTGTCGGTGCCGCGTGACCTGTGGGTCACTTCACCGTCGGGCAGCGAGGAGCGCATCAACAGCGCCTACAACGACGGCCCCCAGAATCTCATCGACACGATCGACCGCAACCTCGGCATCTCGATCAACCACTACGTCGAGGTGAACTTCAGCGGCTTCAAAGGGCTCGTCGACTCCGTCGGCGGTGTGCCGCTCTACTTCGACCGTCCCGTGCGCGACAGCAACACCGGTCTCAACATCAAGAAGGCCGGCTGCTACACCCTGGACGGCGTGCAGGCGCTGGCCTTCGCCCGATCCCGCCACCTCGTCTACTCCGACGGCAGCAAGTGGATCAGCGATCAGACCGGTGACCTCGGGCGCATCACCCGCCAACAGGTGTTCCTCCGGCACGCCATGACCAAGGTCACCCAGCTCGGCCTCGACGACCTCGACTCGCTGCGGGTGCTCACCGGCGTCGCCGTCAACAACGTGACGATCGACGACCAGCTGGGCACCGGCGACATGATCGGTCTGGCCCGTCGGTTCAAGTCCTTCGACCCGTCGACCATGGTCGTGCACCGACTGACGACCACACCGTTCCGCACGAAGCGGGGGGCGGACGTCCTCCAGGTGTCCAAAGCCGATTCGCAGCCGGTGCTCGACATCTTCTCCGGCAAGGCGGCGGCCTCGCAGGTGACGACGGTGCCGACGACGGCCCTGGCCCCGGGAACGGTGACGGTCGACGTCCTGAACACCGTCAAGATCGGTGGCCTGGCGGCCAAGGGTGCCGCCGATCTCGAGGCCGTCGGGTTCAAGATCGGCAAGATCGGCGACGGCACCGGCGCCAAGGCCAACACCGTGTTCTATGCGACCGGCTCGAAGGCGCAGGCCGACCTGGTGGCGTCGAAGATCTCGCCCGTGCCGGCGGTCAAGGAAGACCCGACATTGGCCGGCGGCAAGGTCGTGGTGAAGCTCGTCGGCGAGCTGAACGTTCCCGAGGCGGCCAACGCAGCGCCGTCCGCCGGAGGTGCCACCAACGTGACGACGCCGGCCTCGACCGTGCCGACGTCGGGCGCAGGCACCGTCACTCCGGAGAAGACCTTGGGTCTGAACATCGGGGATCCGCCCGCCGGTGTGAGCTGCGGCTGACCGCCCGGAACTCGATCAGGCAGCGACGATCCGAACGGCGTGGCGCTTGCCACGCTGCAGGACCTTGCCGACGAGATCGTCGGAGTGCGCCACGTCGGCATCGGTGGCGAGCTTGGTGCCGTCGAGCTTGATCGCCCCCTGGGCGAGCTGGCGACGGGCGTCGCCCTTGGACGTGACGAGCCCCGACGTGACCAGCACCTCGATGAGATCGAGCGGGCCGGCCTCGACGGCGAACTCGGGCAGGTCCTCGGCGATGATCTCGCGATTGCTGAAGCGTCGCGTCCACTTGTCGGCCGCCTCGGCTGCGGCATCGGCGCCCCAGTAGAGCTCGACGATGCGTCGGGCGACGGCGTGTTTGGCGGCGAAGGGGTCGGCGGCGAGCTGTTCGTTCAGCGCCGCGACCTCGGCCAGGTTCCAGCTGCAGCACAGCTCGGCGTAGTGCCCGACGAGATCGTCGGAGATCGACATGACCTTGCCGTACTGCTCCGCCGCCGGCTCGCTGATGGCGATGAAGTTGTTGAGCGACTTGCCCATCTTGTCGCCGCCGTCGGTGCCGCGGAGGAGCGGCAGCGTCATGACCGTCTGCGCCGGCCGGTCGAGCTGGGACTGCAGGTTGCGGCCGACGAGGTTGTTGTAGGTCTGATCGGTGCCGCCCAGCTCGACGTCGGCGTCGATGAAGACCGAGTCGAGCCCTTGCATCAGCGGGTACATGAACTCCATGAGCGAGATGGGTTGACCACCCTTGTACCGCTTCGAGAAATCGTCGCGTTCGAGGAGGCGGGCGACGGTGAGGAGGCGGGTGTATCCGAGCACCTCGGAGAAGTCCATGGTGCCCAGCCATTCGGAGTTGCGACGGACCTCGAGCAGTTCGGGGTCGTCGAGGAGGATGCGCTTGACCTGGTCGAGGTAGGTCGCAGCGTTGGCGGTCGTGTCGTCGGCCGTCTGGACCTTGCGGACCTCGCTCCGCCCGGTCGGGTCGCCGACGCGGCCGGTGAAGTCGCCGATGATCAGGACGGCCCGATGTCCGTAGTCCTGGAACTGACGCAGCTTCCGCAGCACGACCGCGTGGCCGAGGGTGAGATCGGTGCCCGACGGGTCGATGCCGAGCTTGACCCGAAGCGGTCGTCCGGCCGCCCGGGCCTCGGCGAGGCGGCTGGCGAGCCCGTCGGCGGGCAGCACCTCGGCGCACCCGGCGGTCAGCTCTGCGATCTCGGCGGCGAGGGTGGGGTCGAGCGGTTCGTCGGCAGTCATAGCGGGACGATCGTACTCATCGGGCGACTTCCCACCGACTCCGGCCGAACCCCTGACACCCGGATCGGGAGCGAAGCCTGTCGCGTCGCCACCGGCTCCGGCCGAGCACCTGACACCCGGATCGGGAGCGAAGCCTGTCGGGTCGCCACCGACTCCGGCCGAACCCCTGACACCCGGATCGGGAGCGGAGCGACCCAGAAGAACAGTGCCCTGGTCGGCGAAGCCGACGGGATCTCGATGAGCGCCCCGCGTGACTACCACGCGGGCCGCTCCAGGTGCCCTCGGCGCGATTCGAACGCGCGCACACGCCTCCGGAGGGCGATGCTCTATCCCCTGAGCTACGAGGGCGGGGCGCTACGAGGATAGCCGTGGCCGCGACCCTGTGGTTACTCGTTCCGAGCGGCGACGGCTGATCGGTACGCTGTCGCCGTGATCCGCACTGAACTCGCCGATGCCTTGAGGGCCCAACTCGCCGCTGCCGGGGTCGATGTCGAGGGCGACATCCACCTCGAGGAGCCGGCGCGACGCGAGCACGGCGACTGGTCCTCCAACGTCGCGATGGCCAACGCCAAGCGCTTGGGCCGCAATCCCCGTGAGCTCGCGCAACAGATCGTCGACGGGCTCAACGCGGACCTGCCGACCCACGTCGAGCGGGCCGAGATCGCCGGCCCCGGGTTCGTGAACTTCCACCTCCGTCCCACCTGGCTGCACGCTGTACTGCGCTCGGTCGTCGCTGCCGGCGTCGACCGGTACGCCCAGCTCGACGTCGGCACGGGCACCAAGGTGATGGTCGAGTTCGTGTCGGCCAACCCGACCGGCCCGCTGCACGCGGGCCACGCCCGCGGCGCGGTCTACGGCGACGCGTTGGCGCGTCTGCTCACCCGCGCCGGCTACGAGGTGGCCCGCGAGTTCTACATCAACGACCGGGGCGGCCAGATGCTCAAGATGGGCGCGTCGATGCTCGCCCGGGCAACCGGCGAGCCCATTCCCGAGGGTGGGTACGCCGGCAACTACATCGCCGAGTGGGCGACCCAGCTGCCAGCCGACGTCGTCGCGCAGGGCGACGTCGAGGCGGCGACGGCGATCGGCTACGCGGCGGCGCTTGCCGACCAGCGCGAGGTGCTCGGAGCGCTCGGTGTGGTGTTCGACGTGTGGTTCAGCGAGATGTCGCTCGTCAATCACGGCGCCATCGAGCAGACCCTCGAAGACCTCCGCGCCCGAGGTGTGGTCGACGACCGCGACGGCGCCGTGTGGCTCCGCTCGACCGACTACGGCGACGACAAGGACCGGGTGCTGGTCAAGAGCGACGGCTCCTACACCTACCTCCTTCCCGACATCGCCTATCACCGCGACAAGTTCGCCCGTGGCTTCGACCTCCTCATCAACGTGTGGGGTGCCGACCATCACGGCTACATCGCCCGCATGAAGGCAGCGGTGCAGGCACTCGGCCACGAGCCCGATCAGGTCGACATCGAGATCACCCAGCTGGTGAAACTGCTCAAGGACGGCCAGGAGGTGAAGCTCTCCAAGCGCACCGGCGACTTCATCGAGCTGCGCGACGTCATCGACGAGGTCGGCGCCGATGCGACCCGCCTCGTCTACCTGCTGCAGTCGATCGACTCACCGCAGACGGTCGATCTCGCGGTGATCGCGGCGCAGTCGATGGACAACCCGGTCTTCTACATCCAGATGGCGCACGCCCGGCTGTGCTCGATCGCCCTGCGGGCGGCCGAGCGGGGGGTGACGCGTCCGGCGCTCGAGGAGGTCGACCTCGGCCCGCTCGTCCATCCTCGCGAGCTCGACGTGCTGCGGCTCATCAATGCCCTGCCGTCCGTCATCGAGTTGGCGGCGCGGGAGCGTGCGCCGCACAAGGTCACGAGCTGGCTCCGCGAGCTGGCGTCGGAGATTCACGGCTTCTATCACGACTGTCCCATCCTCCGCGACGACGTCGACGACGCCACCCGGTTCGCCCGGCTGTGGCTGGCCGAGGCGGCGCTCGTGGGCCTTCGTGTCGGGTTGTCGGTGCTGGGTGCCTCGGCGCCCGACTCCATGCCGTCGCTCGCCGACGCGACGTCCGACGTTCCCGAGGCCTGAGCGGCCCGTGTCGGTTCTCCCGTTCCACCTGCTTCCCGAGCACGCCACGATCGACGCCGAAGGTGAGTTGGCGATCGGTGGCCTGCGACTGACCGATCTCGGTGCCGAGTTCGGTACCCCGCTGTTCGTCTACGACGAGGCCCACCTTCGCGCCCGGTGTCGCGAGGCGGTCGCCGCGTTCGGCGACGGCGTCGCCTATGCATCGAAGGCGTTCCTGTGCCGGGCCATGGCGCGCCTGGTGCACGAGGAGGGCATGAAGATCGACGTTGCGTCGGGCGGCGAGCTCTTCGTTGCGCTGGCGGCCGGTGTCCCGGCCTCGCGGTGCGTCTTCCACGGCAACAACAAGTCGGTCGGCGAGCTGACGATGGCGATCGAGGCGGGCATCGGCACGATCGTCGTGGACAGCTTCGACGAGCTCGACCGGCTCGACGCCCTCGTGGGCCCAGGAGGGCCACTCGACGCGGCTGCGCCGCAGCGGGTGATGATCCGCGTCACTCCCGGCATCGAGGTCCACACGTTCGACGAGGTGCAGACCGGCCAGGAGGACTCGAAGTTCGGGTTCGGCTGGCGATCCGGAGCGGCCAAGGAGGCGGCGGCGCGGGCGCAGGCGAGTGCCTGGCTCGATCTCGTCGGGCTCCACATGCACATCGGGTCGCAGGTGTTCTCGGCCGACAACTTCGCCCACGCCGTCGAGATCGTCGCGCCGCTCGCGCGCGAACTCGATCTCGCGGAGTTCTGCGTCGGGGGTGGCCTCGGGGTGGCCTACGTCGAGGGCGAGGAAGGTGCGACGATCAGCCAGTGGGGCCGTGCCGTGCGCGAGGTGTGCGTCGCCGCCGGCATCGCCGGCAAGGTGACCGCTGAGCCCGGTCGGTCGATCGTCGCGCAGGCGGGCGTCACGCTGTACACCGTCGGCACGATCAAGCAGCTCGAGGGCATCCGCACCTACGTGTCGGTCGACGGCGGCATGAGCGACAACCCGCGACCGGTGTTGTACGGCTCGGGCTACGAGACGTTCCTGCCTCGTGCCGTCGGCGCCGAGCGGACCGCGACGGTCCGCGTCGTCGGCAAGCACTGCGAGTCGGGCGATGTGTTGGTCCGCGACGGTGTCGTGCCCGACGACCTGTCGATCGGCGACATCCTGTGCACTCCCGTCACCGGCGCCTACGGGCACTCGATGGGGTCCAACTACAACAAGGTCCTCCGCCCGCCGGTCGTCTTCGTGAACGACGGCGTCGCTCGTGTTGTCGTCCGGGGCGAGAGCTTCGACGATCTGGTCCGACTCGACGCTGAGTGACGGCAGGGGTCGTCGCTCCTCGGGCCGGGGCCATCCCCCCTCGGGTGGGCGACCGTGCCTAGTCTCGTCGGGTCGGTGGCGGAGCCGCCGACGACGGCGGGTGACCGTCCGGGCGCCGGTCCGGACTCGACTATCGGAGGAACGAACGTGGCATCGAACGCCTTGGGTCTCGAGGACCTCGTGGCTGCCATGCCGAGCGCAGCAGCGGTCATCAACCGCCAGGGCGCGACGGTCGTTTCGAACCCGGCGTGGTCGGCGATCGCGCCCGACCTGGCGCTGTTGTTCCCGTCCGCCACGCCCGACGTCCCCGACGTGATCGAGCTGGAGCCGACCCTCACGCTCATCGATCACCGTCCCTCGCCGGCCGAGACGATCCGGGCTGCGATCCGCGGCTCGTTGCCCGAGGCGGTCGAGCGCCTGCGCATCCGTCCGACCGCCGGCCGGTCGTCGGAGCCTCGCTTCGTCGAGGTCCGCGTGGCGGAGATCGGCGACGAGTCGTCGTTCGTCCTGGCCACGTGCACCGAGGTGGCGTCGCTCGACGGCGGCGACACCGGCTGGGACCTCGTCGACCGCCATCCGCTCACGGGCCTGCCGGGCCGTCGGCTCTTCCTCGAACTCCTGGGCCAGGCCATGACGATGTCGGATCGTCACCGCTATCACCCCGCCGCCTTGGCGGTCGGCATCAGTGGTCTCGACGAGGTGGAGATCCAGCACGGCGCCGAGGCCCGCAACGAGCTCACCGTCGCGGTCGCCTCCCGGCTCAAGGCCGGCCTGCGTCCCGGCGACGTGGTCGCCCAGACCGGTGACGAGCAGTTCGTGATCATGCTCCCCGACGTCGACGGGGCCTACCTGGCGGAGGCCGTCGCCCACCGTCTCGGTGCCGAGGTCGGTCGGCCCTTCCGCCTGGGCAACGCCCGAGCCGCGGTCGAGCTCTCGGTCGGCGTCGCCACCGCCGAGTCGTCGAAGAGCCCGTCGACCGTGCTGGCGGCCGCCGAGGCCGCGCTGGTCGAGGCCCGTCTCGACCCCGCCGAGGGAGTGAACGCGATCCGACGGGTGGTCGTGGCCGGCGGTCTCGGCGACGCCTCGGTGTACGAGGTGGGGAGCGGGCAACGCCACATCAATGTGGCCGACCTCCGTGAGGAAGAGCTCGTCAGCTACTTCCAACCGATCTTCGACATCACCGATCGCCGTGTCGTCGCCGGTGAAGCCCTGATGCGCTGGCGCCACCCTCACTACGGCGTGCTGTCGGCGGGGGAGTTCCTGGGCCTCGCCATCAACAGTGGCCTGCTGGCGACGCTCACCGATCAGGCGCTCGTGTGCTCGACCGAGACGTGGGCCGATCTTCGGGACCGCCTGGGCCCGCGCCCGCCCCAGCTGTTCGTGAACCTCAGCCCCGACCAGCTGCTCAGCCGGGTCGCCGTCGATCGTCTGTACCACCTCCTCATCGCAACCGGGCTGCCGCCCGAGGACGTGGTGGTCGAGGTCACCGAGGAGGCCATGTCGACGCGGTTCGGCGAGATGCTGGCCGTCCTGACCGAGCTGCGCACCCACGGGTTGCGGGTGGCGCTCGACGACTTCGGGAGCGGCTACTCGTCCCTCGGTCGCCTGCGACACCTGCCTGTCGACGTGATCAAGGTCGACCAGTCGATGGTGCGTGGCCTCGAGACCGACCGTCGCGCCCGGCAGCTCCTTGCCGCCGTGAGCACCATGGCGACCGAGCTCGACGTCGAGTGCATCGTCGAAGGCATCGAGACGGCGGGGGAGGCATCCATCGTGGGCGACCTCGGCTTCCGCTACGTGCAGGGCTACCACTTCGCCCGGCCCTGCCCGGCCGAGGACTTCGTGAACCTCATCGATCCGGCCGTTCAGCTGGGCTGAGACCGTAACCCCGTCGCGGTCGACGACCGCGGCCCGGTAGCGTGGGCGGTCATGTCAGGGGCGATCGAGATCGAAGGCGCTGAACCGCCGAAGCGGGTGCGGCTCGGGCTGCTCGGCTGCGGCAACGTCGGCGCGGCGTTGGTAGGGCTCATCGAACGGGACCACGACGAGATCGCGGCCCGAACCGGCATCTCGCTCGAGGTGACCCGCGTCGCCGTGCGGTCGATGTCGAAGGAGCGGGGTCTCTCGTTGCCCGACGGTGTGCTCACGACCGACGGCGCTTCGGTGGCGTCGGATCCCGATGTCGACGTCGTGGTCGAGGTGCTCGGTGGCATCGAGCCGGCGCGGGAGTACATCACCGCCGCGCTCCATGCCGCCAAGCCGGTCGTCACGGCCAACAAGGAACTGCTGGCGAACGTCGGCGGCGAGCTCGCCGAGGTCGCCGACGGCGCCGGTGTCGACCTGCTGTTCGAGGCGGCGGTCGCCGGGGGCATCCCCCTCATCCGCCCCCTTCGGGAGTCGCTGGTGGGCGAGCGCATCACGCGGGTGATGGGCATCGTGAACGGGACGACCAACTTCATCCTGTCCCAGATGTCCGACCGCGGCACCGGCTACGCCGAGGCGCTGGCCGAGGCGCAGAGCCTCGGGTTCGCCGAACGCGATCCCACCGCGGACGTCGAGGGGTACGACGCCGGCGCCAAGGCGGCGATCATCGCCACGATCGCGTTCGGTGCCCGGGTCGTGGCCGGCGACGTGTACCACGAGGGCATCTCGAACATCAGCGCCGCCGACATCGCGTACGCCGAACAGATGGGGTACCGCATCAAGCTGCTCGCGATCTGCGAGCGGTTCGACGACGACGATTCGGTTGCCGTTCGCGTGCACCCGACGATGGTGCCCGTCGGTCACCCCCTGGCCGCGGTGTCCGGTTCGTTCAACGCCGTGTTCGTCGAGGGCGTGTCGGTCGGCGAGCTGATGTTCTACGGCCGAGGCGCCGGCGGCCTGCCGACGGCCAGCGCCGTGCTCGGCGACGTCATCGACGCCGCCCAGAACCTGGCCAAGAGCACCCATGCCTCCCTCGGCTCCATCGGCCGCAGTCGTATCCGCCCCATCGACGAGCTGTCGTCGGCGTTCTACGTCAACCTCGAGGTCGCTGACGAGCCGGGTGTGCTCGCCGCGGTGGCGGGAGTGTTCGGCGGCCACGGTGTGTCGATCCGCTCCATGGAACAGGAAGGCCTCGACGACCAGGCGCGCCTCGTGTTCATCACTCACGAGGCGTCGGAGTCCGCCGTCCGGGCGACCCTCAAGGAGCTGGCGGCGCTGGACTCGGTGCAGCGGGTCAACTCGGTCCTGCGCGTCATCGGCCGGGAGGGCTGAACGGTGAAGTACGTCAGCACGCGCGGGACGGCGCCGGTCCTGGAGTTCGGCGACGTCCTGTTGGAAGGCCTCGCCACCGACGGTGGGCTCTATCTCCCCGAGTCGTGGCCACCGCTGCCCGACCTCGCCGCCGACGCCGACTACGTCACGATCGCCGTCGAGGTCATGTGGCCGTTCGTCGAGGGTTCGATTTCGCGCGACGAGTTCGCAGCGATGGTGGCCGACGCCTACGGCACGTTCCATCCGCCCGCAGGATCGACCCCCGACGTCGTCCCCGTCGTCGACCTCCGCGACAACCTCTGGCTCGCCGAGATCTTCTGGGGTCCCACGCTCGCGTTCAAGGACATCGCGCTCCAGCTCGTCGGGCGACTGTTCGACCACGAACTCGAGCGTCGCCACGATCGTGTGACGATCGTCGGCGCCACCTCGGGCGACACCGGCTCGGCCGCCATCGATGCCTGCCGCGACCGTGAGCACATCGACATCTTCATCCTCCACCCGGAGGGGCGGACGTCGGAGGTGCAACGCCGCCAGATGACGACGGTCCCGTCGGCCAACGTCCACAACATCGCCGTCGACGGAACGTTCGACGACTGTCAGGACCTCGTGAAGGCGCTGTTCGCCGACGAAGGCTTCCGTCGTGAGGTGCAGCTGTCGGCGGTCAACTCCATCAACTGGGCCCGGGTCATGGCCCAGATCGTCTACTACGTGACGAGCGCCCGGGCCGTGAACCAGCGGTTGGGTCGGCCGCTCGACGCTCCGGTGAACTTCTGCGTTCCGACCGGCAATTTCGGCAACATCTTCGCGGGGTTCGCCGCCATGCGGATGGGGCTCGCGATCGACCAGCTGATCGTGGCGTCCAACAGCAACGACATCCTCACCCGCTTCTTCAACACGGGCACGATGGACATCCGGGGCGTGAGTCCCACCCTCAGTCCGTCGATGGACATCCAGGTGTCGTCCAACCTCGAGCGCCTGCTGTTCGAGATGTCGGGTCGCGATGGCGCCGGGATGGCCGAGCTCATGCTGCGGTTCCGGTCCGACGGCTCGGTGACCGTTCTTCCCGACCAGATGGCGTGGCTCAGCGAGCGGTTCTCCGCCGGCCGGTACGACGACGACGAGTGCCTGGCGCTCATCGGCGAACGGTTCCGCGACGACGGCATCCTCATCGACCCCCACAGCGCCGTCGGCGTCGGCGTCGCCGAACGGCTGCGGCGTGGCACCGACGTTCCGACCATCTGCCTCGGCACCGCCCACCCGGCCAAGTTCCCCGACGCCGTCGAGCAGGCGACGGGGCAGCGGCCACCGTTGCCGGACCACCTCGCGGACCTCTTCGAGCGACCCGAGCGCTTCGCGACCATGGCCGACGACGTCGAGACGCTCAAGGCCTACGTCCGCTCCCACCTCGTCTCCCATTCCTGATCGCCTCGGCCACCTCAGCTCAGGTTCGCTCCCCGTTCCTCGGGAGCTTCTTTCGCCTCGGTACCTCGGCGTGATGGCGTCGGCCGGGATGGTTCGAGCGTTCCGCTACCGGCAACTACCCTCCCGGACCATGAAGTACGTGGTGTGTGTCCCCGACGGCTGTGCCGACGAACCCTTCGACGAACTGGGTGGTCGCACACCTCTGGAGGTCGCCCACATGCCGGTGCTCGCCGGGCTCGCCGCCCGCAGCGAGGTGGGCCGCGCCGCCGTCATCCCCGAAGGGTTCGCCCCCGGGAGCGACGTCGGCAACATGTCGATCCTCGGCTACGACCCCGCCCGCTTCCACACCGGTCGTGCGCCGATCGAGGCGGCGGCACTCGGATTGAAGCTCCCGGCCGACCGCCTCGCGTACCGAACGAACCTCGTGACCGTCGGTGCCGACGGCACCATGGTCGACTTCGCCGGTGGACATCCCGACAACGACCTCGCCGCGGCCATCATCGCGGCGGTCGACGCCGAGCTCGGCACCGGTGGTGACCTGGGCCTCGAGTTCCACCCCGGCGTGCAGTACCGCCACATCATGGTCGCCCCCGCCGACTGGCTCGATGCCGACTGCACCCCGCCCCACGACATCACCGATCAGGCGGCCGTGTGGCCGACGGGTGCCGCCGCACAACGGCTGCGTGACGTGATGGAGGCGAGCCGCGAGATCGTGGCCCGGTTCGACACGAAGGCCACGCAGATCTGGCTGTGGGGTCAGGGCTTCCAGCCGCAGATGACGCCGTTCGCCGAGCACTACGGCCGCCGCGCCGGCATGGTCACCGCCGTCGACCTCGTGCGTGGCCTCGGTGTGCTCACCGACATGGAGATTCCCGTCGTCGAGGGTGCCAACGGCTGGTACGACACCAACTACGAGGGCAAGCGCGACGCCGCGATCGCCGGCCTCCGCGACGGCGCCGACGTGTTCGTGATCCACGTGGAGGCGACCGACGAGGCCGGTCACGCCGGCAACGCCGCGGAGAAGGTCACGGCCCTCGAGAACTGGGATGCGCGGATCCTCGCCGATCTCGTCCCTGCGCTCGACGAGATGGGCCCCTGGCGTCTGCTGATGATGCCCGACCACGCGACGCCCCTTCGCACCAAGACCCACACGTCGGATCCCGTGCCGTACCTGCTGTTCGATTCCCGGGTCGACGGGCCCGGCGGGGTCTACACCGAGGCGGGTGTCGCCGACGCCGCGGTCGTCGCCGGCCACGAGTTGATGGGTCGCCTGTTGTCGGTGTGAACGTCGCCGGGCTCCCGGCGGTGGTTGTGGGGGAGCGGTGAACGCCGATACGATGCGGGCACACAGCGGAACGGCGTGGCAAACGCGTCCGGTCCGGATCCTTCCCGATCCGTCTCGCTGGTCGATCTTCCCGGCACGGACGCAACGCGTCCGTGGCCGTTCACCTATGTCGGACCTCCTGTGTCCGGCCACATTTTCCCGAAAGAGGTACTCACCAAATGGCTGGTGATTCCCAGAACATGGAGCGCTCCACGCTCGAACGCAAGGACCGCGCCGAGCTGGCCGCCGTCGCAGCAGCCTTGGGGCTCAAGGTGCCGTCGCGGGCCAAGAAGGCCGACATCGTCACCCTGATCCTCGACGTCGTCGCCCAGCCGGGCGATTCGGCGTCGTCGGCCCCCGAGGCTCCCTCGTCGGACCGCGCGACCGACTCGCCCGCCGACATCGCCGCCGAGGCGACCGGCGCCGCAGTCGTCGAGGCCACCACCGATGCCCCGATCGCCGGCCAGCAGCAGCTGCCGACCGTCGAGGCCGATCACGAGGCCGCCGACGATGCCGACGAGTCGGCGAGCCAGTCCCACGACGAGGCGCAGGACGAGCCGGCACGTGCCGACGACGCGTCGGCCGACGTGTCGTCGCCGTCCGACGGCGGTGAGACCCCCGAGGGCGAGGGCGGCGGTCGCAATCGTCGTCGCCGCCGGCGGGGCCGCGATCGTGCCGAGGGCGACGCCGGTGCCGGCGCCGGCGCACCGGGCCAGGAGTTCGACGGCGAGCCCGTCGAGGTGTCGGGTTTGCTCGACCTCCGCGACGACGGGTACGGCTTCCTCCGGGTCGCCGGGTTCCTGCCGAGCCGCGACGACGTCTACGTGTCGGTCAAGCAGTGCCGTCAGCTCGGTCTCCGCAAGGGCGACCACCTCACGGGCCTCGCCCGGCCCGCCGGTCACAAGGAGAAGAACCCGGCGCTGACCCGCGTCGAGACCGTGAACGGCATGGATCCCGAGGCGGCGCGCAACCGTCCCCGCTTCGACGACCTCACGCCGATCCTTCCCGACGACGAGCTGGCCCTCGCCCGTGAGTCGACCGACGGCGATCGCACCGGAGCGCTCATCGACGCCATCGCCCCGATCGGCAAGGGTCAACGCGCCCTCGTGGCCGCCCCGCCGCGGTCGGGTCGCACGGAGGTCCTCAAGCAGATCGCCACCTCGATCGAGGCCAACCATCCCGATGTGCAGTTGATCGTGCTGCTCATCGACGAGCGTCCCGAGGACGTGACCGAGTTCCGTCGCACGATCGAGGGCGGCGAAGTCGTCGCCTCGACGTTCGACCGGCCCGCCGAGGAACACACCGCGGTCGCCGAGCTCACCATCGAGCACGCCAAGCGTCTGGTGGAGTACGGCTACGACGTGGCGATCCTGCTCGACGGCATCACCCGCCTGGCCAAGGCCTACAACGTGACCGCCGCTCCCAACGGTCACATCCTCGCCGGCGGTCTCGACGCCAGCGCGCTCTACCCCACGAAGCGGTTCTTCGGGGCCGCTCGCAACATCGAAGAGGGTGGCTCGCTCACCGTCGTCGCCACCGCGGCCATCGAGACCGGCTCGGCGCTCGACGCGGCGATCTACGACGAGTTCAAGGACACCGCCAACCGCGAGCTCCGGCTCACCGGCGACTCGTCGGGTGCACTCAACGTCGCGCTCGACACGTCCGCAACGCCGGCCGCCCAGCAGAACCTGCTCGACGAGCTCGAGCGGCGCGCGCAGGGCTGACCTGCGGTCCCCGTCCCGTTCCACCCACCGTCCGTCCCGTCGCCACCACGCTTGGTTGGCGGCGTTCACCCCGATTCCCTAGGCTGGCACCACTATGAAGGCAGACATCCACCCCAACTACCGCTACGTCGTGTTCCAGGACACGTCGTCGGGCGATCGCATCCTGACCCGGTCGACGATCGCGTCGAACGAGACGGTCGTGTGGGACGACGGCAACGAGTACCCGCTCGCCAAGGTCGAGATCTCGGCCTTCACGCACCCGTTCTTCACCGGCACGATGAAGATCATCGACACCGCCGGCCGCGTCGAGCGTTTCCAGAAGCGTTACGGCGAGCGCAAGCGCAAGGGCCCCGAGGCCGCTGCTCCCGTCGAGGCGTCCGAGTCCACCGACGAGTGAGCCGGGTACTTCGGTACCCCCAACGTCCGGAGTTCGAATGACTGCACTGCCCGAGGAGCGCCTCGGGCAGTTGCGCGTCGCCAAGCTGGTCGCCCTGAGCGGGGTCGACCGGGCGACGGCGAGCGACGCCGGCCCCCTCGGCACCGGCGCAGGGCTCATCGACCCGAGCGGCCGGGCGTGGATCCTGATCGAATCGGCCGACCGTCGGTCCCTGGGCGGCGCGGTCACGTGGGCCGTCCGGAAGGGCGCGTCGTCGCTCGTGCTGATCGTCGAGGCCGGTGCCGATGTCGCCGGTCACCTCGCTCGTGAGGCGACGCTGTTCGCGCTGCCCATCGAGGTGCGCCGCATCGACGGCACGGTCGCCGTCGACGCCGTCCCTGTCGCCCCACCGGTCGCACCGCCGCCGCTGCTCCCGACCGACGAGATCGCCGCGCTGCTCGCAGCGGCCGACGTCGACGTCGTGGTCGAGTACGGGGTCACCAAGGCCGAGGTGCTCGGGCTCGAAGTCGGCCGGGTCGTCGAGGTCGACGGCACGACGCGGCTCGAGGTCGGGGTCGGACGCTTCGACCGGGAGATCTCGGCGATGATGTTCTCGAACGTCCCGACGGCCGAGGCGCTCGCCAAGGCGGTCGAGATGGTGCGCCGCTACCGCCGCCCCGGTGCCACCACACATCCGCTTCGCGACCTCGTGCCCGAACGATGGCTGCGCCGGCTCGTCCTCGCCGACCCGTCGCTGGTCGGTGCCGCCGAGCTGATCGCGGTCGACACGACGATCGAGCCCGAGAGCCTGCGCGAGTCGCAGCCGTCGGCGGCGGTGGGTGTGACCGCGGCGGGGACCCCGATCGTGGTCGTGTGCACCGCGGGAGTCGATCTCGACGTCGTGCCCCTGGCGGCGGACACCCGCGCCGCAGTCGCTGCCGATGCCGAGCTGGTCATCTGCGGGCCGGCTCGGATCCTGGTGTCGGTGACCCGAGCGGTAGCTGCACAGCTCCGAGTCCCCGCCCGCTTCGTCGAACTCGATTTGCCCTACTGATGCCACAAAACAGGCTCGGTGGGGATCAGTACAATTGGTCTCCGTGCTTGACCGACTGACCTCTCTCGAACGTGAGTTGCGCGACGTCGACGCCATGCTCGCCGATCCCGACGTGTTCTCCGACCAGTCGCGGTTCGTGATGCTGTCGAAGCGTCGCAAGGAGCTCGAACCGATCGTCGAACGGTCCCAGGAGCTTCGCCAGGTCACCGAGGACCTCGAGACGGCCAAGGAGATGTTCGCCGAGCTCGCGGGCGACGACCGCGAGACCATGCGGGCCGAGGTCGACGGTGCCGAGCAGCGCATCGAGGAGCTCGAGGGCGAGATCAAGGTCCTGCTCATTCCCCGCGACCCCAACGACGACCGCAACGTCATCATCGAGATTCGCGGCGCCGAGGGCGGCGAGGAGGCCAACCTCTTCGCCCGCGACCTGTTCGAGATGTACCGAGCGTTCGCCGCCCGCCAGGGCTGGGGGTTCGAGGTGATGAACAGCTCACCGTCGGATCTCGGCGGCTTCAGCGATGTCACGTTCCTCCTCAAGGGTGAGGGCGCGTGGTCTCGGATGAAGTTCGAGGCCGGGCCGCACCGTGTCCAACGGGTGCCGGTCACCGAGTCCCAGGGCCGGGTGCACACGTCGTCCGCAACCGTGACGGTGCTGCCCGAGGCCGAGGAGGTCGACGTCGTGATCGACCCCAACGACCTGGTGATCGACATCTACCGATCGTCGGGCCCCGGCGGCCAGTCGGTGAACACGACCGACTCCGCCGTCCGCATCACCCACAAGCCGACCGGCATCGTCGTGTCGATGCAGGACGAGAAGAGCCAGCTCCAGAACAAGACCAAGGCGCTGGTCGTGCTGCGGAGCCGCATCCTCAAGGCCGAACAGGACCGTCAGGCGGCCGAGCTGTCGAGCGCTCGGAAGAGCCAGGTCGGTGGCGGTGGTCGCAGCGAGAAGATCCGCACCTACAACTTCAAGGAGAACCGGGTGTCGGATCACCGCATCGGGTTCACCGCCTACAACCTCGACAAGGTGCTGGCGGGGGAGCTCGACGAGGTGAGTGACGCGCTGGTGACCGACGAGCGGACCCATCAACTCGCCGATCTCGGTGACTGAGCCCGACGCCGCTTCGACGATGGCCGAGGACGACCTGGCCGGCACGGTCACCTGGGGCGAGCTGCTCGACGAGGCCCGGGCCCGCTTCGAACGTGTCGGTTCCGCGTCCGCCGCCGTGGACGCACGCCGAATCGTCGAAGCCGCGTCGGGGTTCGACGGGCCCCGGTTCGTCCTCGCCCGGACCGAACGGGTCACCGAACGAGCCATGGCGGCATATGACTTGATGGTCGCCCGGCGCGAGGCGGGTGAACCGCTGCAGTACGTCGTGGGGAGTTGGGGCTTCCGCCGGCTCGATCTCGCCGTCGACCGTCGCGCCCTGATCCCGCGTCCCGAGACCGAGATGCTGGTCGACGTGGCGCTCTCCCACGTCGATCGTGTGCTCGCCGAGACCGGGCGGTCGCCCGTGTCCGTCGTCGACCTCGGCACCGGCTCGGGAGCGATCGCCTTGTCGATCGCGTCCGAGCGCGTCGCCACCTCGGTCTGGGCCACCGATGCATCGGCCGAGGCACTCGGCCTCGCCCGGGCGAACCTCGCCGGCCTCGGCCGTGCCGCCACCCGGGTCCGGCTCGTCGAGGGGGAGTGGTTCGCCGCCCTTCCCGAGACGTTGGTCGGATCCGTCGACGTGATCGTGTCGAATCCCCCCTACGTCACCGACGACGACCCGCTGCCTGCCGAGGTGGAACAGTGGGAGCCGGCCGCTGCGCTCCGGTCGGGCCCCGATGGCCTGGACGATCTCCGGGTGATCATCGCCGACGCCGCGCGCTGGCTGGCGCCCGGCGGGGCGCTCGTCGTCGAGCTGGACCCCCGTCAGGCCGCCACCGTCGCCGAATTGATGCAGCAGCACGGCTTCGTCGAGGCGACGGTCGTGGCAGATCTCGCCGGTCGTGATCGAGTCGTCGCGGCTCGATGGAAACCCTGAGCCGCCGAGGCGGAACCGAGCGACCTACTCGGGGGCGCCCGTCGGCGTGAAGTGCGACGTGAGTCGGGAGTGCAGGCTGGCGTCGTCGCCGCCCGTCACGAAGGACGCCGCGATGTAGAGCTTGCCGTCGAGCACGATGGCGGTGGCCCGCACCGTTCCGGAGCCGTTCGCTTCGGGGAATCCCGTGAACGACGTCGCCAACGTGATCTGCTGCCCGTACGGGGGATCCTGCACCGTGTCGACGCCGCCGGGCTCGAGCTGGGTGTCGGGCTGGAGGGTTTGCACCAGCGTCGACAACGCGGTGGCCGGATCGGCGGGCGCGGGACCCGACGCGAGGATCAGGGCGGCGTGGACGTTGCGGCGGGCCAGGTCGAGTGCTCCGACCGAACGGGTGTCCCGGTCACGCACGAGATCCCAGTGGCCGTCGACCCACACGGTGGCGGTAGTCAAGGTGGTGCCGAAGGCGCCGGCCGAGCCGGTGATCGGCTCGCCGGGGAGGTCGGCCCGGTAGTCGGGTTGACCCGTGTAGACCTTCCACTCGAACCCCTTGGCCGGGGGTTTGGCCTCGTGCGCCCACGACGGGCCGAAGCCGAGGACGAAGTAGTTCACGATGACGGCGGCGACGACGAGCAGCGCCAGGACGGCGTAGGGATTGGTCGATGATCGAGCGCCCTTCGAGGCGATCTTGGTGGACCACAAGGCCTCGTCGTACAGCGCCTGTGACGGCAGCGGATCGTTCTGGAGTGGCCGGGTGCAGGTTCCGCACCGTGGCGCGTCCACGGGGTTCTTCGCCCCGCAAAGCGGGCACTTGGCCTTCTTCTCGAGTAGCTGCATCCCATGTCCTCGCGCGCAGTGTGTGATGACCTATCGGCTCGAACCGGGGGTGAGTTGAGGGCGTGGCCCGTCGACGGTGGTCGAGCCGGTACGGTCGCGGCCGTGAGCTCCGACGTCCCGCCCCCGAGCGCCGCATCCGTCGACGAGGTCATTGCCGCCCTGCTCGCCGGTGCCTGCGTCGGGATCCCGACCGACACCGTCTACGGCATCGCAGCACGACTCGACGACCCGGTCGCGATCGAGGCACTCTTCGCGCTCAAGGGCCGGGCCGCGACCAAGGCCATGGCCGTGCTCGTCGACGAGTTCGAGACGGCCGCCGAGCTCGGACACTTCGACGGGGTGGCGACGGACCTCGCCCGACGGTTCTGGCCGGGGCCGCTGACGTTGGTGGTCCGCCGCCGGGAGGGCGTGGTCGCCGACCTCGGTGGCGACCATGCCACGATCGGCGTGCGCTGCCCTGATCACGACGTCGTTCGGGACCTCGCCCGCGCCGTCGGCCCGATCGTGACCACCAGCGCCAACCGCACCGGTGAGCCGACGATCGAGACGGCGGCGGACATCGCTGCGGCGTTCGGGCCCGGGCTCGCGGCGGTGCTCGACGGGGGGCGGCTCTCCGATGCGGCCTCGACGGTGGTCGACGTCACCGGCACGGGCCTGGTCGTCCTCCGCGAGGGGCCGATTTCCACGGCCGACCTGACGGACCTGCCCTAGGATCGTCGTCCGGACGAGAGCCGAAGGGGGATCACTCGTGCCGTTCTGGAAGCGAGATTCCGAGAGTGTCGACTGGTTGGCCAACGTGGCCTTCTTCGAGGGGTTCGACCACGAACACCTGCGTCGTGTCGCAGCGTTGTCCTCCGAGGTCGAGTCGCCCGCCGGTTCGGTCATCATCGACCAGGGTGACGCCGGTGTGGACTGTTTCGTCATCGTCGAGGGGTCGGCGTCGGTCTACATGAGCGACCAGTTCATCGCCGCCGTCGGCGACGGCACGATGATCGGGGAGATGTCACTCGTCGATCACCGGCCGCGCAACGCCACCGTCGTGGCCGACACCGACTGCAAGCTCCTGCGGTTCCAGGCCAAGCAGTTTCGCCAGTTGCTCGACGAGATGCCCAAGGCGTCCGAGCGCGTCATGACGCTGTTGCACGACCGGATGCGCCGCGAGGCCTGAGCCTCGCGAGGCATCAACGCCCGCTGGTCAGTGGGCGTGGGTCTCCGGCAGACCCAGCACGGTGTTGGTGTCGCTGCCGAAGTCGATCTGGATGAGCACCGCGGGCTCGTCGCCGACGACGTAGGCGTCGTGGCCCGGCTCGACGGCAACGGCGACCGGAGCGACGTACGCCTGGACGCAGCCGTCGGGGAACTCGAAGGTCAGCTCGCCGCTGGCGAGGAACCCGACGTGGTTGTGCTGGCAGAACTCGGTACCGACGAGCGGCTTGATCGCCGTGGTCCAACGATGGCCGGGTGGGTAGATGATCCGCTTGATGTGGCCGGCGCCGGCGGGCACGACGTCGATCTGGCAGCCGCCGAACATCTGGTGTTCGGAGCCGTCGATGGGGTCGAGGAGCGGGTTGTGGTCGAGCATGCCCGCACGTTACGCCGTCGGGTGGCCCCGGTCAGGAGCGAGTGAACTCGGCGTCGGCGCCGATGGTCACCGACCAACCGATCGGGTCGTCGTCCTCGAGCGCGGTGGCGAGGTCGGCATCGGGGCTGACGGCCCACGCCCGTTCGCCACTCGGCACGCGCACCACGGCATGGGCACGCCCGACCGACCCGTCCCGCTCGTGCATCACGGTCCAGGTCTCGATCGTGGCGGGACCCTCGTAGGACTCGAGCACGTCGACAACGGGCTCGTCGTCGATCTCGGCCTGCGGCGTGGCGGTGCGGAACCCGGCGGCGGGCGGTTCGGTCGAGTACACGCCGAAGCTGTGCTTCTGGATGTTGCCGCCGTTGGCGGTCACGAGGCCCCACGAGCCGGGGTCCGAGCGCAGCGTGCCGACCATCGCGGCGATCGCGTGTCCGACGGGGTTGTTCCACGGGCCGCCCGCGAAGCACAGACCGCCGTACACCGTGAGCTGGCGATCGGTCGACAGGCCGAGTTCGGCACATCCGATCTCGACCGCCGACGGGAAACAGGAGTACACGTCGACGTGGTCGATGTCGTCGATGCCCACTCCGGCGAGGTCGAGCGCTGCCCGGCCGCCGTGGCGGATCGCTGCCGACGACGTGAACGACGTCCGGCTGGACATGAGCGGATCCTTGCCGTCGGCGCCGGCGTGGGGGAACACCCACAGGTCGCGGTGCACTCCGAGCGCCGCTGCCTTCTCGGCCGAGCAGACGATGACGGCCGACGCCATGTCGACGTCGGGGTTCGACACCATGTGCTTGGTGTACGGGTAGCCGACGATGCGGTTGGACGGAGTGACCGTGGCGATCTCCTCGGCGCTGTACTCCGTACGGTCCCAGGCGTTGGGGTTGCGGGCAGCCACCGCGCTGTAGCGGGACCAGATGGCGGCGATGTGGGCGGTGTGTTCCGCCGCGCTCCGGCCGGACTCGTGGCGCAACGCGTTCTCGAACAGCGGGTACGCCTGGGTCGGCATGAGGATGCCCAGCGCGAGCTCAGCGGCGTGGCCCATCTCGTAGGTCGTGCCGTCGGTCCAGCCGGGTTGGAGATCGAGGTCCTGTCGCGCCCACGGGAGCGGGGCATCGGCCTTGCGGGCGCGCATGCGGGTCCGGTACGCCTCGGCGCCGCACACGAGAGCCGATGACAGTTCGCCGTCGGCAATGCGCTGGCACACCCGGTTCATCAGCATCTGCGGTGTGTTGCCCCCGACCAGGGGATACATGGTCAGCGCCGGGCGGGCCCCGAGCGCTTCGGCGATCAAGCGGCCGGGATCGGAGTAGCGCCACGACACGATCGGCACCACGGCGATGGCGTCGAGCTGCTGCAGCACCGCGGTGGTGCCGCAGTCGTCGGCGGCCAGGCGGGCGGCGACGGTGGCGAGGGCGACGGGATCGATCGGGTCGTCGTCATCGCGGTTGAGGAACTGCCCGACGCCGATGATCACCGGAGTGTTCGGGGCCGGCGTCGAGGTGGAGGGGCGGGCCATCCGCCGAGAATAGGTAGGTCCTCGGACGCAACTACAATCCGGCCATGACCCGCTTCGCCCTCGGTTCCGACCACGCCGGCTTCGAGCTCAAGAACGTGCTGGCCGAGCACCTCCGCCACCTCGGCCACGACGTGCGGGACCTCGGTGCCCACAGTGAGGACCGCGTCGACTACCCCGATTTCGGTGCCGCCGTGGGCCGTTCCGTCGCCGACGGCGAGTCCGACCTGGGTGTGTGCGTCTGCGGTAGCGGCATCGGCATCGCGATCGCGGCCAACAAGATCCCGGGCGCCCGTGCGGCCACCGTCCACGATGTCACCTCCGGGCGCCTCGCCCGCGAGCACAACGACGCCAACATCATCTGCATCGGTGAGCGCCTCACCGGCCCCCAGGTCGCCCTCGACACGCTCGACGCGTTCGTCGCGGCCGAGTTCCAAGGGGGCCGCCACACCGCCCGCGTCGCCAAGCTCGACGCCCTGCTCCCGCGCCCCTGACGCCGCTGCGTCCCGCCCACCGACCCGCTCCTCCACCACCGAAAGGCCCCGCCATGGGATGGCCCACCGAACGCGACACCGAACTCTTCGACCTCATCGACCGTGAGACCGAGCGACAGAACACCGGGCTGCAGCTCATTGCCTCGGAGAACTTCACGTCGCCCGCCGTGATGGAGGCCACCGGCTCGGTGCTCACCAACAAGTACTCCGAGGGCTATCCCTTCAAGCGGTACTACGGCGGCAACGAGGTCGTCGACGACATCGAGACCATCGCCATCGACCGGGTCAAGGCGCTCTTCGGTGCCGAGTTCGCCAACGTGCAGCCGCACTCCGGCGCCAACGCCAACCTCGGCGTGTACCTGGCGCTGCTCGAGGCGGGCGACACGGTGCTGGGCATGAGCCTCGACCACGGCGGCCACCTCACCCACGGCAGCCCCGTGAACATCTCGGGCCGCTTCTACAACTTCGTGCCCTACCAGGTGACACCGTCGGACGAGCGCATCGACTACGACCAGATCCGGGACCTGGCCCTCGAGCACCGTCCCAAGCTCATCGTGGCGGGGGCGACCGCCTATCCCCGAGTCATCGACCCCGAGGTCCTGCGCTCCATCGCCGACGACGCCGGCTCGCTCCTCATGTTCGACGCCGCTCACATCGCCGGCCTGATCGCCGGTGGCGCCCACCCCAACCCGGTGCCCTACGCCGACATCGTCACCTTCACCACCCACAAGACGCTCCGCGGCCCCCGTGGCGGGTGCATCCTCGCTCGTGAGGAGTACGGCGCCGCCATCAACAAGGCGATCTTCCCGGGTCTGCAGGGCGGCCCGCTCGAGCACGTGATCGCCGGCAAGGCGGTGGCGTTCCGTGAGGCGTCCCACCCGTCGTTCTCGGAGTACGCCCACCAGATCGTCGCCAACGCCCAGGCGCTGGCCGCCGGCCTCGGCTCCGAAGGCTTCCGCCTGGTGTCGGGCGGCACCGACAATCACCTCATGCTCGTCGACCTGCGCCCCTTCGACGAGGAACTGACGGGCAAGGACGCCCAGATCGTGCTCGACGAGGCCGGCATCACCCTCAACAAGAACACGGTGCCCGACGATCCCCGGTCGCCGTTCGTGACCTCCGGTCTCCGCATCGGCACGCCCTCGGTCACGACCCAGGGCATGGGGGAGGCGGAGATGGCGCAGATCGCCGGCTTCATCGCCCGGGTCCTCCGTCACCGTTCCGACGCCGCCGAGGTCGCCAAGGTGCGTGCCGAGGTCGCCGACTTGTGTGCGAAGTTCACGCCCTACGTCTGATGGCAGTGCCGCCGAGCGGAGAGCGTCAGCAGCTCCCGACGGAGTCGGGAGCGAACCTGAGCTCGGGTGAGGCCGGGCGGGTCGAGTGGCCGAAGCGCAGCGGAGGTGGCCTCGGCCATATGGTGGTCGCGTGATCCGTTCGTACGCGATCGTTCTCGCGGTCACCACGTTGGTGACGGCGGCGCTGGTTCCGCTCATGGTCCGCCTCGCCGGGCGATTGGGTGCCATCGCCATTCCGAACGACCGCAAGGTTCACGCCACGCCGACGCCCACGTTGGGCGGCGGTGCCATGTTCATCGGCATGCTGGCCGGCATCGGCGTCGCGTCGACCCTCGGGCAGTTCGACACGATGTTCGAGTCGCGGGAGAACATCATCGGGGTCGTCGTCGGCGCGTTCGTGATCTTCATGACCGGGGTGATCGACGACATCCGCGAGGTCTCGGCGCCGGCGAAGGTCGCCGGCATCGTGCTCGCAGGGTCGATCCTGGCGCTCGCCGGCATCTCGATCGTCAACGTGCCCCTGCCGATCATCGGGTTCACCGTCCTCTCTCCCGATCTGGCCGCACTCGTGACCGTGGTGTGGGTGCTGGTGATGGCGAACGCCGTGAACCTGATCGACGGGCTCGACGGCCTGGCGGCCGGCCTCATGGCGATCGCGTCGGGAGCGTTCCTCCTCTACGGCATCAAACTCGACCAGTCGGGAGCGTTGTTCCGCGGCAACATCGGTCCGCTCATCGCGGTCGTCACGCTGGGAGTGTGCCTCGGGTTCCTCGTCTGGAACTTCCACCCGGCGAAGATCTTCATGGGCGACAGCGGCGCGCTGCTGTTGGGCCTGCTGATGGCGTCGTCCACGATCGCGGTGGGCGGGCAGAGCGACGACTCGTTCACCGGCCAGTCGTGGTTCTTCTTCGCACCGATCGTGATCCCGGTGCTCATCTTGGCCGTTCCGATCGGCGACATGATCTTCGCGATCCTGCGACGGACGACGCGCCGGACGGGCTTCGCCACGGCCGACAAGGATCACCTCCACCATCGGTTGCTCCGATTGGGCCACGGCCACCGACAGACCGTCGTGATCCTGTGGATGTGGACGGCGCTCCTGTCGGCGTTCGCCCTCTACCCGGCGATCACGGGGCGGTCGACGCTGATGATCCCGATCGCCGCGGCCGCCGGCGCGCTCGGCCTCTTCACGTTGCTCGCTCCGATGGTCGGCCGGCGCGGCGGTGAGCGTCGGCGACGCAACGAACCCGCCGCTGCGACGACCCCCGATGGGCCGGAGATGCTCGTGACCGTGCCGCCGGCCGACACGTGGATGGCCTCGACGGAGGCCGAGGCGGAAGCCCGACGGTCGGCGTCAGCCGACGTCGACGGTGCGGGTGTGCGTCCCTGAACGAAGGATGGTGCCCGGCCGCGCGTCGGTCGGGCGGCCGTCGACCACGATGTCGACGCCGCTGACGATCACCCGCTTGACGCCGGTGGCCTCGGCGAAGAGCCGACCGGTGCCGCCCGGGAGGTCGTTGACCAGCTGGATCGGACCCGAGCCGATCGTCTCGGGGTCGAAGAGGACGAGATCGGCGTGGTAGCCCTCGGCGATGCGACCGCGATCGACGAGCCCGAACAGCTCGGCGGGCGCCTCGGTGAGGTGCTGCACGGCCTTCTCGAGTGTCGTCAACTTGCGGCCGCGGAGGCAGTCGCCGATCCACTGGGTCGTGTAGGGGGGACCGGCCATGCGGTCGAGGTGAGCGCCTGCATCGGAACCACCGATGATCACAGCGGGGTGTTCCCACGCCTCGGCGCGCATGCGCCAGGACTCGTCGTCGTTGTCGGTCGGGCCGGGCCACAGCACGGTGCGCAGGTCGTCCTCGAGGACGATGTCGAGCAGCGTGTCGAACGGGGAGGTGCCGCGCTCCTCGGCGATCGAAGCGACGCTGCGACCTCGCAGCCCGTCGTTGGCCTCCGAGTAGGTCTGGCCGATGACGTAGAGATGCCAGCCGGCGAGACGGGAGAACACGCCCGCCTCGGGCGACGCCGCGCGCTCGGCCATGAACGCACGCACCTCGGGATCGCGCAGCTTCGCCATCCGCTCATCGAGCGGCAGACCGAGGATCGGACCCCAGTCGGGCATCATGTTCAGCGCGCAGTACGTGAGGAAACTCATGTTCATGCCGACGAGGATCGGCATCGTGAGCGCGACGACCCGGGCGCCGGCCTCGGCGCACTGCTCCATGGCCTGGAGCTGGGTGATGGAACGCTCGGGTTCGTTGCTGTCGATGGTCAACACGTTCCAGTTGAGTGGGCGTCGGCCCGTCCGGCTGAAGTCGATCATGAACTGCACGTCGTCCTCGGAGAACCCGTCGAGGCACCCGTCCGACGCGTACTCGAGGGTGGTGCCTTCGTGCTCGGACACGACCTGGGCGAGCCGCAGCAGCTCGTCTCGGGAGGCCCAGCGCGAGGCGACCGGCTGGCCGTCACCGTCGGAGTGGGTGCGGGCCAAGGTGGTGGAGAAGCCGAGGCCACCGGCCTCGATCGACTCGGCGAGGAGTGCGGCCATCGCGTCGAGCTGCTCGGGTGTGGCCTCGTTGCCGACCGCTTCGGTGCCCATGATCCGACGGCGCAGGGCGCAGTGCCCGACGAGGAACCCGGCGTTGACACCGATGTTGCCGTCGAGTTTGTCGAGGTACTCGGCGAACGTCTCCCATGACCAGTCGACGCCGTGCTCGAGCGCGGCGAGCGGCATGCCTTCGACCTTCGCCATCATGCGTCGGGTGTAGTCGCCGTCGCCGGGAGCCAGGGGAGCGAGGGTGAACCCGCAGTTGCCGGCGATGATCGTGGTGACGCCGTGCAGGTTGGACGGCGAGGCCGCAGGGTCCCACATCAGCTGCGCGTCGTAGTGGGTGTGGGGATCGATGAAGCCCGGCGTGAGTACGAGCCCGTCGGCGTCGATGACGTTGGTCGAGTCGCCGATCTCCGACGAGGGGAACTCGGCGCCGTCGTCGAGAATGCTGACGATGCGACCTCCCGATACGGCGACCGAGCCGCGTCGGCGGGCAGCGCCGGTGCCGTCGACGATGGTGGCGTTCTTGATCAACAGGTCGAACATGTTGTGGCCTCACAGGAGTGGGTTTGACGAACGGTTTGCCGGTTCTGAAGCGGTCTCGGACCCGCTCCGACAGAGCGTCGGCTCAGATCTGACGGTCCGTCAGCGATTTCTGACGGACCGTCAGAAACCATATCGGATTCGCTTGCGCTGTCACGTGTCGACGTGTTTGGATGGCCGCCACTTGTGGACCCAGGGGGAAGACGAATGAAGTCTCGTGTAGTTGCATGTCTCATGGTCGCGGGCCTGCTCGCCTCGGCCTGCGGCGCGAAGGGCGCCGACGAGGCCGCCGACAACGACAAGGCAACCCAGACGACCGCTGCCGGTTCGACCGAGACCACCGCCGCCGGCGACTCGGCCTCCAAGTTCGGCTCGATCGCCTCGCCCTGCGGCAAGGCCGACTCCGTCGCCAAGGTCAAGGCCGACGAGGCCGGCACGGGCACCGACAAGCTCTACATCGGCGTCGGCAACGACCGCGACTCCATCCGTCCGGGTCTCCTGAAGGAGCTGTGGGACGGTACCAACGCCTTCGTCAAGTGGTGCAACGAGCAGGGCGGCATCAACGGTCTGCAGCTCGAAGCCGTTGACCTCGACGGCAAGGTGCTCGAGGTCGAGGCCGCCATGGCCAAGGCCTGCACCGACGTCTTCGCGATCGTCGGCGGCGGTTGGGCGCAGGACAACTTCATCTTCAGCGGCAAGGACGGCGCCGACTTCCACAAGTGCAAGATGATCTCGTTCCCGGGCTTCGCGGTCTCGACCGACTTCGCCGAGGGGTCCGATCAGGTGCAGCCGTTGCCGAACCCGGCCTACGACAAGCCGGCGAGCGCCATGGTCGCCCTCGCCAAGCTGTACCCCGACGAGGTCAAGAAGTTCGGCGTCGTCTACGGCACGCTCCCGTCGATCATCCAGAACAAGGACCAGATCATCGGCGTCGCGAAGCAGACCAAGGGCTTCGACCAGTTCGACGAGATCGGCTACGACATCATCAACCAGGACTGGGCGGTCATCGCCCAGCAGGTGCTCGACAAGGGCCTCAAGGCCGTCAGCTTCGTGGGTGAGCCGCCGAACATGTCGAAGTTCTCCCAGGCGCTGCGCGACCAGGGCTTCGACGGCGTGATCAACGCCGACGCCAACCAGTACGACTCCCGCCTCATCGGCGCCTCGGGCCCCGCGGCCGTCGAGGGTGCCATCGTGCGCATCGCCTCGCACACCTACGAGGAGGCCGACAAGTGGCCGGCCATGGGCCAGCTCGTCAAGATCCTCGACTCGTGGGATCCGGCGTGGGAGCGCGCCGGACTGGCGACGCAGGCCTTCTCGGCCTCGCTGCTCTTCGCCACCGCCGCCAAGTCGTGCGCCGATGCCGGTGAGATCTCCCGGGCCTGTGTGCTGCAGGCGGGCAAGGACGTCCACGAGTGGGACGGCGGTGGCTTGCACGCCGTGGCCGACCCCGGTGCCAACACGCCGGCCGATTGCGCCATGTTGGTCCAGATCAAGGACGGCAAGTTCGAGCGCCTGTTCCCCGAGCTCGGTTCCGAGGACGACAACGGCGAGGGCTTCTTCTGCTCGCCGACGGTGAAGCTGACCGGCGACTTCGGCAAGGGCAACACCGACTCGTCGATCCTCGGCAGCTGAACCCCCTGCTGACGTAGCATCCCCTGCGGTGCAATCCTTCCTGAACTTCACCGTCGTCGGCATCGCCACGGCCGCGGTGTACGCCATTGCCGCCAGCGGTCTGGTGGTGACGTACACGACCTCGGGGATCTTCAACTTCGCCCATGGGGCGGTCGGGATGATCTCGGCCTTCCTGTACTGGCAGGTCAACGCCCCCACCGTGTCCGGTGGGTGGGGTTGGCCGGTCTGGCTCTCGGTGATCTTCGTGGTGTTCATCGCTGCGCCGCTGATGGGCGCGCTCATCGAACGCGTCATCATGCGCGGGCTCGAGGGCGCGACCGAAGTGGTGAAGATCGTCGTCACGGTCAGCCTCCTGCTCGCCCTCGTCGGACTGTCGCAGTGGATCTGGCCGGGCAACGTGACCCGCTCGTACCCACGCTTCTTCCCGGCGTTCGACGACAAGGTCACGATCGGCAAGGTCAACGTGCCGTACGACCGGGTGCTCATCATGGCGGCCGCGATCCTCGTCGCCGTGGTGCTGCGCCTGCTGCTCTACCGGTCCCGCGCCGGCATCGCGATGCGCGCCGTGGTGGACGACCGCAACCTTGTGCGTCTCAATGGTGGGCGGCCGAACCGGGTGTCGATGCTGTCGTGGGCCATCGGCTCGTCGCTGGCCGCTCTGGCGGGCATCCTGATCGCGCCGACGACGAACTTCGACGCAGTCACCCTGACCCTCCTCGTCATCAACTGCTACGCCGCCGCCGTCGTCGGCAAGCTGCGCAGCCTCCCGCTCACCTTCCTCGGTGCGTTGATCCTCGGTCTCGGCGAGTCGTACTGCGCCCTCTACCTCGACAGCACGAGGACGATCGCCGGCTACCAGCTCGTCGGCGTCCGGTTCGCGCTCCCGGCGATCATGTTGTTCGTGGTGATGATCGCCCAGCCGCAGGCCCGCCTGCGGGCGGGCGGCGTCCAGCGGGTCCGCGAGGCCTGGCGTGTCCCCACGATGAACACTGCGCTCCTCGGTGCCGCGGCGTTGGTGGTCTCGGTCTACGGCATCACCGAGCTGATCGAGAGCGATCCGCAACGGGGGCCCGTCGTCAACGCGATGTACTTCGCCATCATCGCGTTGTCGCTCGTTCCGCTCACCGGCTTCGCCGGCCAGATCTCGTTGGCACAGATGAGTTTCGTGGGCATCGGAGCGGTCGTGATGTCGCAGGTGGGCAAGGACGGGGCGACGCCGGCGGGTGTGATCGTGGCCCTCGTGGTCTGTGCCATCGTCGGCGCGTTGGTGGCGCTGCCGGCGCTGCGCCTGACCGGCATCTACCTCGCGCTGGGCACGGCCGCCTTCTCGGTCCTCATGTCGAAAGTCGTGTTCTCCCAGACGAAGCTGGTCGCCGGCGGCACCGTCAAGGTGCCCGGTCTCGACCTCGGGGTGTTCGAACCGACGACCAACCAGCAGCAGGCCCTCCTGCTCGCCGTGGTGTTCGCGCTGCTCGGCACCTTCGTCATCTGGTTGCGGCGCGGCTCGTACGGCCGCCGGCTCATCGCGATGAAGGACAGCCCGGTGGCGTGCGCGACGCTCGGTCTCGACCTGACCCGAACCAAGATCGGGGTGTTCGCGCTGTCGGCGTCGATCGCCGGCCTTGCCGGTGCGCTCGCCAACCGGTCCATGCCGACGAGCGACTACGAGCTCCTCAGCTCGATGTCGGTCACGATGCTCGCCGTCGTCGGCGGCATCGGAGCGATCGGCGGTGCTGTCATCGGCGGCTTCCTGATCGGCGCGTTCCAGACGTTGATCCCGAACCTGATGGCGGCGAACACCGTGGGCGTCTTCCGGTTCGTCCAGATCTCGGTGCCCGACCTGATGAAGTTCACGCCCGGGTTCATGGGCATCAGCCTGGGGCGCAACCCGAGTGGCGCGATCGGCGACATCGGCGACGCGTACCGCTCCGTCGGTGAATCGAAGGAGTCGCTCGGTCTGGCGATCTTCGGTCCCGTGGCGCTGTGGTTCCTGGCCCGGAGCGACACCATCTCCAACTGGACGTTCATCGCGACGATGACGGTGATGCTGCTGGCGATCCTCCCGCTCTTGCCGGTGTTGATCCGCCCGATCGAGGGAGGCCGGGCGCTCCCCGCCGGCGCCGTCCTCGTCGTCGGCCTCGTGGCGGTCGGCTCCTTCGACTGGGGCACCGCGATCGGGTCCAACGGCATGCGTCTCGTGTTGATGGTGGTCGCAGCGATCGCGATCGCCGGCATCGCCACCGCGGTGCACGGCGGAGTGCCGGGCACTGCCGACGCCGACCCGTCACCGGACCTGCTCGGCGTCGA
>CALMLJ010000406.1 GCA_937868025.1 uncultured Acidimicrobiaceae bacterium | reverse complement strand
TCGTTCATCTCGACCCTCTGGTACCTGCGGGACTGATGCTGGGCCGAGGCCACCTTCGCTGAGTACGTCGCTGCGCTCCCTGCTCTCGCTCCGGTACCTCAGCCGCCTTACGTGAACTGCCTCGCGAGGGCGGTGGCACCGGCGCTGACCACGATCACTACGAGCAATGGTGCCTTGGCCCAGACCGCGAGCGCTCCGGCGGCGACACCGATCGAGCGCGTCGCGATCACCTCCGCAGCGGCGCCTGTGAGCGTCTGCTGCATGACGAGTCCGGCGAACATCGCCGCCGGCAACAGCCGGACCAGGTCGGCGAGTGGTCCCGTGAGCTCGATGCGGCTGAGCCCGAGCAAACCGAACGCCTTGAGCGCGTAGGCGCCGGCGGCCAGACCGAAGATCACCCACCAGCTCATCGGTGCGCCGCCTCGTCGAGTTCACGTTCCCGGTCCCGGTGGGCGGCGACCGCACCGACGAGGGCGCCGAGGGTGCACACCAGGATCGGGATGCCGACGGGCAACACCGGCACCGTCGCCACGGCGACGGCTCCGGCGACCAACGCGCTGACCTTGCCCGGACGGGACCTGAGGTGGGGCGCGAGCATCGCCACGTAGACCGCAGGGAACGCGGCGTCGAGCCCCCACGCCTCGAGATCGCCGATCAGGTCGCCGGCCGCGGCGCCGAGCAGCGTGCCGAGGTTCCAGGCCACGTAGATCCCGAGCCCGGCGGCCAGGAAGCCGGTCCGTCGTTGTCGGTCGGTCGTCTGGGCCGCTCCCATCCCGGTGGACTCGTCGATGACCACGTGCGCGAGCCCGACCCGGGTCAGCGTCGAGCTCTCACGGAACCAGGGGGCGACCACGGGTCCGTACAGGGCGTTGCGGGCGGCGAGCAGCAGCGCGGACCCGAGGGCCGCGTACTGCGTGCCGCCGGCGCCGATCACGCTCGCGGCGGCGATCTGCGAGGCGCCCGTGAACACCAGCAGCGACATGGCGCAGGCCTTGGCGACCGACAGGCCTGACGACCGGGCGAGCACACCGAACACGATGCCCACCAGGCCGACGGCGAACGCCAGGGCAAGACCGTCGCGAAGGGCGCGATCAGGGGGGTCGTGGACTTCCGAGGCGGACTCGTCGGGCATTGGAGTAGACACCCTATGTGAGCTACCAGACCATCCTCCTCGACGTTTCCGACGGCATCGCGACCCTCACCCTGAACCGTCCCGAGCAGCTCAACGCCTTCAACGTCGCGATGATGCGGGAGATGATCGACGCCTTCGATCGCATCGATGGCGACGACGCCGTTCGTGTTGTGATCGTGACCGGCGCCGGTCGGGCGTTCTGCTCCGGGGCCGACCTCTCCGCGGGGAGCGACTCCTTCGACTACGAGGAACTCGCCGGCTCCGACCCCGAGTTCGCCGCCGCCAAGGCGTCCGGCACCGAGGGGGAGTCCAAGGTGACCCGCGACGGCGGAGGACTCCTGACGCTCCGCATCTTCCGGTGCACCAAGCCCGTGATCGGGGCGATCAACGGCCACGCGGTCGGCATCGGCGCCACGATGACCCTGCCGATGGACATCCGCATGGCGACGGCCGGTGCCAAGATCGGCTTCGTGTTCGGCGCCCGCGGCATCGTCCCCGAGGCGGCGTCGAGCTGGTTCCTGCCACGGCTGGTCGGGATCTCCCGGGCCGCCGAATGGATCTACACGTCTCGGGTGTTCCTGGCCGCCGAGGGCCACGAACACGGGCTGATCCGGAGTGTGCACGACACGCCCGCCGACCTGCTCGACGCGGCGCGGGCGCTCGCCACCGAGATCGTCACCAACTCCGCTCCCGTCTCGGTGGCGCTCAGCCGGATGATGCTGTGGCGCATGCTGGGAGCGTCGCATCCCATGGAGGCCCACCGCATCGACAGCCGGGCCGTCAACTACACCGGCGCCCAACGCGACGCCCGCGAGGGCATCACCGCGTTCTTCGAGAAGCGCCCGGCCCAGTGGACGATGAGCGTCAACGACGACCTGCCCGACTTCGTGCCCTGGTGGGACGAGCCGTCATTTGAATGACCTCGGCCACCTTCGCTAGGTACGGTCGCTGCGCTCCCTACTGATCGCTCCGGTACCTCGGTCGGGTGG
>CALMLJ010000405.1 GCA_937868025.1 uncultured Acidimicrobiaceae bacterium | reverse complement strand
CCGAGCAGGCCGAGGAACGACAGGAACATCGAGATGAGTTCCATGGGCGCCCGCGTGTAGGTGAGCGTGACGTGACGGTCGGTCGGGACCACGACCATGAAGTTCGGGGTGACGCGGTACACGTCGCCCGCGCCCTCGGCCTTCCAGTTCGGGAAGTACGACGAGCGGATGAGCACCGGTGAGCCGACCTCGCTCACGTCGAAGCTGATCGTGTCCTGGGTCGTCCGGACGTTGGTGACCTTCGCCTTCGCACCGGGCGCCTTCGTCACGGGCACCGTGGAGTCCTTGTCGCTCGCCCGCTTCCACTCCGACGGACCGCTCGACGCCCGCAGGACGCCCCACTCGTCGGGATCGTTGAACCAGTCGACCGCAGGTCGCGCCCAGGTGTAGATGTCGTCGTGCACGTCGTCCCACACGACCGGCTCGTTGGCCAACGGCTCGACGAGATCGATGTCGGCGACCTCGAAGACCTGCCAGGGACCCGACTCGCCGACCTTCGTGAGGCGGGAGTCGGCGTTCGCAGCGGCCTTCGACGCGTCGGTCAGCGCCATGTAGTACTTCACGCCCAACATCTGGAGGTGCTTGATGCCGGCATCGATGTCGAAGTCGCGGTACGGCGACTCGTCGAACCCGAGGTGGCAGTCGAACCGCTCGGGCCGCGAGGGCTTCTGCGACAGCTCCGACTGCACGAGGAAGTGGAACGGCGTGGTCGACGACGCCTCGAAGTAGAGGCCCTCCATCGATCCGATGCAGTGGTCGGTGAAGTACGGGAGGAGCATCGGGGCCATCGGCGTGCCGTAGTCGTTGAGCTTCTCGTCGTACTCCCAGAACGCCCGACCGCAGCCCTCGTCGCGACCGACACGGGCCATCTCGTTGATCATGCCGAAGTATTCGTCGGAGCTCGCGTGGTTGAACGTCTTGACCGTGCGGGTGGGCCCGTTGGGGTTCGAGGGGTCGACCGGCTCGACGACGGTGCTGTACCCGGGTTTTGCCTCGAGCCCCTCGAAGTTCCACTTGGCCCAGTCCCGCACGGGGCCCTGGTAGGTGCTCGTCCAGTAGAGCCAGGAGTAGGTCGGCTTGCCGTTGGGCGAGGACGCCAACATCTCGCCGCCGGGGTTGGTGCGCAGCGTCATGCCGAGCGCGCCCCAGAGGATCAACATGACCACCGTTGTCGCAGCGACCGACACCGCGAGGGGCGGGTCGGCCCAGCGGCCGCGCACCACCAGCACCATCGCCCGCAACAGCAGGGCAACGCCGACGGCCGCGAGCAGGTAGATGCCGAGGTAGTAGAAGGGGAGCACCCGGGCGTTCCAGAAGCGGTCCTGCGGCATGACCACGAACGCCACCCCGGCGATCAGGGTCACCGCGGTGAGCCAGATGCCCGAGCGAACCACCATCACGATCGACAGCACCACACCGACACCGGCCAACACGAAGAAGACCTTGCCGGCCCACATGTTGGGATCGTCGAACTTCACCCCGTTGATCTCGTGCGGACCGAGCGGCAGGAGGTTGCGCCACATCTGGGCCCAGTTGACGACGGTGCCCTTGGCATCACAACTGGTCGCGTCGGCGACCGTGCTGCCCATGCCACGCAACACACCGACGACCTTCAGACGCGCCCAGCTCTGCTGCGGCAGCTCGACGCCGAGCTTCTCCCATCCCATGTCGTTCAGGAACGCGCTGCGGCCGTAGAAGGGCAGGTACCACCACAGGGCCATGAGCCCGCCGCTGAGGCCGACCGGGAAGGCCCACTTGAGCGAGGCCACCCGCGGACGCAGGGCCACCATGAGCACTGCGCCGACCAGCAGGAAGAAGACGCCGGGGATCACGTGACAGAGCATCGCCAGGGCGATCAGCACCGCCGACCGGGCCCGATGCTGGCCGGTGCGGAGCCCGACGGCGATCGAACCGAGGGCGAACAGGGACAGGGTCAGCGAGATCGAGAAGGCGAACTCGCCTGCCATCGTCGACGCGATGTTGCCGCCGTAGATGTGGAAGAGCGTCTTGTCCATCAGGAATGCGACGGACGCGACGGCGCCCAGCTCGGGGCCGGGGCGACGCAACGACAGCGACTTCAGCAGATACCAGACACCGGCGGGGAAGGCGACGATGCCGGAGACGGCGATCAGCTTGAACGCGATGTTGTAGGGCAGATCGATCGTGAGCAGCGGCACGAACAGACACGCCGTCCAACCGAGGAAGCGGGCGAGCCGCGAGGGCACCGAACGGAGCCGGTAGGCAGCCACGAGCGCGAGCCCGATGATGAGGAGCGCACCGACGACGCCCAGGAACGAGTTCGGCGTGACGACGCCGACGTCGAGGACCACGATCATCAACGACGGGATGACCATGTAGAAGGTGTAGGCGGGGAACCCCGCGTACCAGTCCTTGGTCCAGCCCGTGACCCGGAAGTTCGGCAGCAATTCGTCACGCAAGTACGCGGGGCCCCACACGTGGGCGCCCATGTCACCACCGGTGGGCGTCGTGTTGCGGAACACGAGCTCGGGGTGCACGACCCAGAACACGTAGATGCAACACAGCCCGACGATGACCGCGCTGAAGACCTTCGCGACGGTCGACAGGAACTGCTGCCGCTCCGCCTCGAGTTCGGCGAGGTAGTCGTCGTCGCCGGACTGGACGTCGGACTGGTCGTCGACGATCTCGTCGAGCTGGTCGACGGGAGCGACGACCGGTGCGTCGTCCTCCAGTCCTGAACCGGGATCGTGGCCGTCCATCAGTGCATCATCGTCTCATGTCAGGACGCCAGGACTCGGGCACCACCGACCCGGCTCACCGGGGATCAGCGACTGGCCAGGTCTCGTCGGTATCGCGTCGGGGAGCTACTCAGGTCGGCGAGGATACCACCGAGCTCCACCGGAGCACCGCCGCGGTGCCAGCTGCGATTGTCGCAGTTGGAGCACGAACGCATCGTCAGCTCCTCCCCATCGATCAGCAGGTTGATCTCGACCACGGTCTCGCCGCATCCGCCGCAGCGCACCTCTGGGGTCTTCGTCGCCGGCCGGGCCGCATCCTGCGTCCCGTTCGAACGGCCGCTCTTCTTCGTCATCGGTGATTCCTTTCACCTCGTGGGCCCCTTCTGATCGACGATCGGGCACCCGCGATGAGGGTGGCGGCCGAGAATGGTCCGGACGAACTAAGGCGATGCCCTCACAACCTGGATGGCGGACCGGATGGCCCATTCCCACCCCGGCCGACGGCCTCAGCGGTTCGCGAGGAGGGTGACGACCGTCGCCGTGTTGAAGGCGATGTGCGCCACCACACCGGGGCCGAGACGCCCGGTCCGCCACACGAGGAACCCCGAGGAGGCTCCGAACAGGACGAGGCCGATCAGTTGGAGCGGCTGGAAGTGGGCGAACCCGAAGACCACCGCCGCCGCTGCAATGCCGACGATCGCGCTCTCGCGACCCGCCCCCCGTTGCAGCACGGCGCGGTACAGGACCTCTTCGGCCACGGGAGCGCACACACACGTCATGAGGACGAACAACACGGTGGCGACCGCGCCGGTGCTGGCGTTCACGAGTTCCTTCGCCGGACGCTCCAGATCCTCCATCGTCGAGTTCGACAGCGGGAGCACGATGAGGCGGTACACGACCGGGATCACGACGAGTTGCATCGCCACACCGGTGACCGCACCGATGACGAGGTCGATCGGCCGGAGGAACAGTCCGAGCGAGACGCGCACCCCCTCGTCGCTCCGGTGTCCGAGCCACCACGAGCCCCCGATCGCAGCAAGCCAGAACGGCACCGTCGCACCGAACTGCCACGCGATGGGGACCGGATCCCCACCCGAACCCCGGGAGCCGACCAGGATGCCACCCGCGAAGATCAGGACGACGTGGGCGCCGAGCACCACCGCCATTGCTTCGCGCCAGCCCCACCAGACCGTCGGGCCCGGTTCGAGGACCTTCCGGACGTTCACCCGCACCTAGGCCGAGAGGCGCCGCGCACCGGTGCCGATGGTGGCCACGGCGCGCACGTCACGACACTCCCATCCCCGCGGCACGCTGAGGTGGTCGGCGTGGTGGGCGCACAGGTCGTGCACCATCGGGTGCGCCTCGGCCGCGAGGTCCTCGACCCACACGACACCATCGGAGTAGGCGTAGCTGAGAGTCGCTACAGCGTGTCGCGGACAACCTGGTCGGGCGCAGATCCTGCTCATCGCCGCTCGACGGTAGCCGCCGGACGGGTGATTTTCGCGCATGGCGGACCTGAGGCCGCGAACCCGAGTACGGAAGGTCCGACATCCCTTCTAGGCTGTGCGGATGGCTGCTGAGCCCACTCCCCCGAACAACCGCACCCCGAACCCGCAGAACCCACTTTCCAAGCGCGACCAAGGCCTTCCGAGCTGGTCGCTGTGGGTCATCCTCGTCATCGTCCTCGGTGCGATCCTGGCGTCGTTCAACATCGACACGACGTCGGGCAAGAAGATCCAGTACAGCGAGTTCCTCACCCAGGTCGAGGCCGGCGAGGTGAAGTCGGCGACCTGGGACAACTCGACCACCAAGATCACCGGTGAGTACAAGAAGGGCGACGAGTCGTTCGAGACCACGGGCCCGCCCAGCCCCGACGAATCGACGATGAAGCTGCTGCGCTCGAAGACCGAGCTCACGTTCGAGACGACCGAGCCCGGCCTCCTCGGCCAGCTCCTGCCCCTCCTCCTCCCGATCGCCCTGCTCATCGGCTTCTTCTTCTGGATGCAGCGCCGGGCGCAGGGCCAGATGACGGGCATCATGTCGATCGGTCGAAGCCGAGCCAAGACCTACTCGAGTGAACGCCCCGCGACCACCTTCGCCGACGTCGCCGGCTACGAGGGCGTGAAGCAGGAGATCCGCGAGGTCGTCGACTTCCTCAAGGAACCGGAACGCTTCGGTGAGATCGGTGCCCGCATCCCCAAGGGCATCCTGCTCGTCGGTCCTCCCGGCACCGGCAAGACACTCATCGCCCGCGCCGTCGCCGGGGAGGCCGGCGTGCCGTTCCTGTCGGTCTCCGGTTCGGACTTCATGGAGATGTTCGTGGGCGTCGGCGCCAGCCGCGTGCGTGACCTCTTCGACTCGGCCCGCAAGCTCGGTCGGGCCATCATCTTCATCGACGAGATCGACTCGATCGGCCGCAAGCGCGGCGCCGGGCTCGGCGGTGGCCACGACGAGCGGGAGCAGACGCTCAACCAGATGCTCAACGAGATGGACGGCTTCGAGGCCACCGAGGGCATCGTGATGATGGCCGCCACGAACCGTCCCGACATCTTGGACCCGGCGCTCCTGCGCCCGGGCCGGTTCGACCGCCAGGTGGTCGTGCCCCTGCCCGAGCTGAGCGACCGCAAGCAGATCCTCGACGTGCACGTGCGCCACAAGCGCCTGGCACCCGACATCGACCTCGAGATCGTCGCCCGCGGCACGCCCGGCATGAGCGGCGCCGAGCTCTCGAACCTCGTCAACGAGGCGGCCCTGCACGCCGTACGCGACGGCTCCCAGATGATCCGCAACGTCGACTTCGAGTACGCCCGCGACCGGGTCCTCATGGGCGCCAAGCGCGAGTCCATGGTGCTCTCCGACAAGGAGAAGGAGCTCACGGCGTTCCACGAGGCGGGCCACGCGGTCTGCGCCGCGGTGCTCGAGCACACCGATCCCCTGCACAAGGTGACCATCATCCCGATGGGCATGGCACTCGGCGTGACCATCTCGCTGCCGGCGGAGGACCGCCACAGCTACGACCAGGCGTACCTCGAGGACTCGATCGTGATGGCCATGGGTGGCCGCATCGCCGAGCGCCTCATCTTCGGGGTCGTATCGACCGGGGCCAACAACGACCTCGTCGTCGCCACCGAACGCGCCCGCAAGATGGTCCGTGAGTGGGGCATGAGCGACCGCATCGGCCCAATGGCGTGGGGGTCGCAGGGCCAGGTGTTCCTCGGCGAGGACCTCATGAGCACCCGCGACTACTCCGACGACACCGCCCGGGTGATCGACGAAGAGGTCGAGAAGATCCTCCGCGACTGCGAGCAGCGCTGCGTCGACACGCTCACCCGCGAACGCGCCGGGCTCGAGATGGTGGCCCGGGCCCTGCTCGAGCTCGAGACCATCAGCGGCGAAGACGTGACCCGCTACATCGCGATGTCGCGTGGCGAAGCGGTCCCGCCGGCACCGGTGGCGCCAGCGGCGCCGCCCGCCCCGGCGTCGTACCCGCCGCCACCGGCTCCAGCGCCGTCACGTATCCCGTCGTTGGGCGCGATCAAGCCGCCGTTCGCTCCCCCGCCCGACTTCACGGGAGCCTGACCGCCTCCTGATGGCCTCGGCCGTCGGTGTCGCCGTCAGTGGCCGCCATCAGTGTCGGCCGTCAGTGGCCGCCGCAACCCGGCGGGACCGAGCCCGGCTCGCGCAGCTCGGCCAGCGCTGCCCACAGATGGGTCGCCGTCGTCGCCCCGATGAACGAGCGCTGCACCACGCCGTCGGCGTCGGCGATCACCAGGGTCGGGACCGCAGTGACGTGGTACCGGTCGTGCAGCTCGCGGTCGGTCTGGTAGACGACCTCGACGGTCGCGACCGAGTCCGAGGCCAGGACCGCCGCCTTGGCGGCGACGTCGGCGCACGTGTCACAGGTCGCCGAGGTGAAGGTCACCACGAGCCAGGGCGCCTCGGGTCGATCGAAGTCGGCGCGATCGAGCTGCGCCGGGGCAACGTGCTCGACTGATTGGGACGGAGCGTCGGGCCGACGCCGCTGCACCACGAACGCGACCGCAACGGCGACGACCACCAGCGGAAGCACGATCAGCAGGCGCTCCACCGTCAGCCTCCGAGGGGCGGGAGGGCCGACACCTTCGCCGCGTCCGGGATGGCCGGCACGAACGAGATCTCGGCCCGCGCCGTCGAGGTAGTCCGACCGGACACCACAACAGGTGTCGACGACGACACCACCACACCGATCGATCCGGCCGAGGTCGCGGCGCTCACGTCGATCGGGAGGGACTGTTGGGGAGCGATCTCGATCTTGTCGGCAATGATGGTCTCCGTGCCGCCGACGAGCGACGACAGCGTCACCACCGAGATGGCGTCGGTGGACGGGTTGGCGACCACCACCGTCGGCTGACTGTCGGTCGCCGGGGTGAGGAACGGCACGTACCACCGCGTCGCCTGAGCCGACGCTCCCGCCGACGAACCGAGCCCGCCCGCGACCGCGGGCCGGGTACCCGTGGTGCCGTCGCCGCCGGCACCGGTGATCGTCTCGACCTGCGTGACGACCACACCGGGGCCGTCGACCGTGTCGACGCGAATCCAACGCAGTGAGTCGGGCGGGACCCGGGCCTCGACCCCGAGATCGACCGTGCCGAAGCGTCGGGCCGGGATCTCGAGCACGAACGGCTCGGGGAACGACGCCGGGTCGACCTGGTTGGGGATCACCGACACCATGGCGACGACCGGGCTCGACGACGGGTTGTAGACGTGCACCTGATCGGTCACGTTGGCGCCCCCGAACGAGTCGGCCAGGATCCAGGACGCCGCCGTCGTGGGTACACCCGGCTGGACCCGAAGACCTCGGCCCGGCACCGTCTGTGCCAGCTCGGCGACCACCCGACCGCCACGGGCCTCGACGCTGAAGGCGAACTGGGCCCGACGGGGCACGGGTTCGTTGAGATCGACCATCCGCGAACTCCCGGCCGGCACGATGATGCCCCGGAGCTTGGACGGGATGCGGACGCTGTTGTCGAACGTGACCCGCACATCGACGCTGGCATCGGTCGGGAACGGGTTGAGCAACCACAGTCGGGGCGTGGAGTCGACCTCGCCCGCGCCCAGCTCGGTGTTGGCCGACGCGAAGTACCAGCGGTCGGACGCCTCGTCGGTGCACTCGGACTGATCCTCGACCCCGCTGCCGATCAACCGATGGGCGACCGTCGCCGGACCACCCTCGATCTCGACCGTGGCGCCGCCGAGGCCGGGGCCCACCTCGGCCAAGGACACGACGTGCACCGAACGTGCAGCGACCGGCGTCGAGACCGCGACCGCCGACCCGGTGTCGGGCCCGTAGCCGGTGATCCGCGCCGTGACGTCGTCGGTCAGCGCGGTGATGACGATCTGGTGCTCTGCGCCCTCGGCTGCCTCGGGGGCCGCGGCGCAGTACCACGTGGTGGTACCCGCATCGTCGTCGACGATGTCGCCGACGACCGGTGACGGCTCGGGCGACGGGGTCGCGTGAGGATCGTCGAGTCGGAACAAGCCGAGCACCACGAGACCCAGGACGACCACGAGTCCGACGCGTCGGATCATGACTCCACCGTCCCCGTCCCTCGGGACCGGGTACTCCGTACTCGGAACTCCGAGATCCGCCGGCGCCGTGCCCAGGGCAGGGTGGCCACGAACGCGAGCTGGATCAGGTGGAGGACGACCTGTGACACAGGCGTCGAATACGCGAGCTCCGCGGGGCCACCGGCCTGCACGTCGTACCGCGATGCCCACCCGAGCACGGGCTCGGGCGCCACCGACTCGCCGTCGACAGCGAGGCTCCAGCCGTCGTCTCGGGTCGACAGCACGATCAGCGATCGGTCCGAGGGAACGTCGCCGTCGTAGGAGACGGGCACGTGGCCGTCCGCCTTCCAAGCAGCCACCTCGGACCGGGCGGCGACGAGCGCCTCGGCCTGTGCCGCGCCGCGACCGTCGGGCACCGTCTCCACGACGGAACGGACCGGCAGACTCGCCACGTTCTCGAACACGTCGAGACCGGGGGCGACCTCGACGCGAACGAGATCGAACTGCTCGTTGAGGTGGTCGTCGAGCTCGGGATCGATGGGAAAGCGGGTCTGGCCGTAGGGCAGCGGGGCCAGGCGCTGGAGCACCACGACGTAGCGGACGCCGAACTCGGCTAGTTCGGCCCCCAGTCGACCGGTGCCACCGTCGGTCGTCTCGTTCAGCACGTCGCGCAGACGGCGCTCACCCGGACCCATGGCCGGCGGGAACAACGACGAGAAGGTCGGACGTACGCCGTCGGTCAGCGCGAACTTCGTGCCATCGGCGAGCTCCCAACCCTGGGTGGACAGTGCGTCGGCGTCACCGATCCACAGCGTCCGGTCCGAGGGCACGCCTGACCGTTCGCGGATCGGCGCCAGCGCAACGTCGATGTCGCTCTTGGGGGCGAGCCACCGACCATTGAGGAAGTCGACCACCAAGGGCACCGACGACACCACGACCGCGACGAGTGCGATCACCGAGAGGAGCTGACGAGCGCCGAACGCTCCCCCGACGACGTCGGCGCGGAATGCCTCGACGCCCAACGCGACCGCCAACGACACCCCGACCGCCGCGAGCGACAACAGCAGCTCCGGCGCGGGGAGCGCCACCCCCGGGGCGAGGCGCCCGGCGACGACGACGGCGGCGAACGACACCACGATGAGCACGGCCGACACGGTCGACCACCGGAAGCGGTCGCCGGTCGAGATCAGGACGGCCACCACGACCGCGAGCACGAGGCCGAGGCTGACCCAGCCCCCGTGAGAACCAGTGTCGAAGAGCACGGCGCTGCGGAGCGACAGCGGCGTCCGCCGCCCCGGGTCGGCGCCGACCAGCACGGACCAGCGGTTCGACGCCGTCACAACCGACAAGGTCCACGGCAGGTGGACCATCGCCGACACGGCGAGGGCGCCGGCGGTGACGACCACGGCGTGGAGCGGACGGCCCGACCGCGTCGTCACCGCCATCGTGACGACGACCACCGCGCACAGGACGACCGCGAAGAGCGCCACGACGGGAGCGACCGTGGTGGCAGCGGCCAGCAGCAGACCCATGCCCACGATCTGACGTTGTGTCGACCCGGGGGCCGGGTTGGCACGGTCGAACGGTGCCCATTCCCCGGCCCGGGCGACCCGGCCGAGGAGCGCAGGTGCCGCGCCGTAGGCCACGAGCGCCTGCCAACGGCCCTCGGCGATCGCGTTGTAGGGCAGCGGGTTCACGAGGTACGCCAGCAGCGCTGCGGCCCGCGCCGCCGGGGAGGCAGCGCCCCGGAGCAGTCGCCACGTCGACCAGGCGCCGAGGGGCAACGGGGCGAGGATCAGCACCGTGCGGACGAAGCCCTCCGAACCGAACGTGATCCAGTTGCCGATGCCCGCGACCAGGGCGAGCGTCGGCGTCCCGTCGGCAGCGCCGAGCCCGGGGGTGCGCCAGCCCGACCACCACTCCGAGAGGAGGTGGGCGGGGTCACCGATCGGGACGAATTCCCGCACGGCGGGGATGCCGCTCCCGATCAACGTGCGAGACCCGACCAGCAACACGACAACGCTCGTGACGAACACCGCGAACGGCCACAAACCGTCGGACTGGTCGTCGTCGCGGTGGCGCGGCAATCCCCGCGCCGCTGCGGCGAGCGTGGCGGTCATCGATCGATCGCCCGACGCGTAGCGGCGCAGGAACGACGTGACCCGCACGCTGCCCTTGATCTGCATGCGGCGGATCTCGTCGTCGGCGACGCGCCGGGATCGCTTGACCCGACCCCGGATGCCGAGGGTGCGCGGGAGGTGCAGCAGGTTCCAGCCGAACGCCCCGGCGATGTCGCCCGCGACGCCGACGCGCCCACGCACGAGGGAACTCAAGAGATCGACGATGCCGAGCAGGATCGCCTGCGGAGCGATGCGGAGGAGCTGCATCGGGCTGTAGCAGGCGAGCATGATGCGAGCCTGGTGACGCAGCGCAACGTGCGGGCTGCGGCCGCTCGGGTCGCCGAGTTCCGCTCGTTCGCGGTGACGAACCACCGCTGCGGGCATGACGACGGTGCGGCCTCCGGCGATTCGAGCCCGCCAACACAGGTCGAGCTCCTCGCCCCAGCCGTCGATGTCGGTCGAGAACCCGCCCAAGTCGGCGAACAGGTCGCAGCGGACGAGCATGGCGGCACTCGAGACGACGAAGGCCTCGCGGACGGCGTCGTGCTGGGACTGGTCCAGCTCGTTCGGCTCGGCGATCGGCCACGCGAAGCCGAACTTGTCGATCGATCCACCGACGCTGCGGAGGTGCTCGGGGTCGTCCCAGTCGACGAGCTTGGCGCCGACGATGCCGGCGTTCGACCGGAAGGCTTCCTCGACCATCGCCTGCACGGTGCCGGGGCCGAGCTCCACGTCGTCGTGGCAGAAGAGATAGAACGACGCGCCTTCGATCGCACCGAGCGCGGCGTTCGCTGCGGCAGCGAACGACGGGTCGTGGGCACGCTTCACGAACGCGTTCGGGAGGACGTCGGCGACGCGCTGGGTGGGGTCGACCACCGACGCCGCGTCGACGACGAGGGTGGTGAGGTTGGCGTACTCCTGCGCGGCGAGGGACTCGAGCATCGTCTCGAGCCACGGACCGGGGTTGCGCGTGACCACCACCGCGACCACCGCCGGGACGCCGACCCCCACCAGGGCCGGAACGGAGTCGGTTGCGGTGTCGGGTGCGACGTCGTAGCCCTCGACGAACGGGGTGGAATCGGGGCTCCAGTCGTCGGGGTCCTCACCGGCACCGGGACCGGCACCACGGGCGGTCGAGCGCGTGGGAACAGCAGAGTTCTCGGAGGAGCGGCGGCGAGGTGGCATCAGGATGGGGAGCGGCACAACGATCGGTGCGGCGAGCGCACATAGTAGAGCACCACCCCGACCGGGCCACGTGGCGGCAGGCCACCGGCGACGTCCCGGCGAGGTCGTTACCAGGCCATAGACTGCGCCGCCTATGGGTGGGACACTCACGGCGGGCACGACCCGCGAACACGCGTCAGTACCGGTTCGATGAGGGCACTCGTCACCGGCGCCACGGGGTTCGTCGGCCCGCACCTCATCTCGCATCTCGTCGACGAGGGCGACGACGTCACCGCGACCGATCGCACCACGGGCCTCGACATCGCCGATGTCGACGGTCTCGTCGACCTGTTCGAGACCGCCCGCCCCGAGGTCGTCTACCACCTCGCCGGAGACAGCGACGTGGGCGGCTCGTGGAACCACCCCCAGGCCACGTTCCGTGCCAACGCCGAGGGCACGCTGAACGTGCTCGAAGCGGCTCGCGCCGCCGGGGTGGACCGCATCGTCGCCATCGGCAGCGCCGACGTCTACGGCAAGGTTGCCGAGCACGAGCTCCCGCTCACCGAGCAGTCCGAGCTCCGTCCGACGAGCCCCTACGCCGCCTCCAAGGTCGCCGCCGACTACGTCGCCCTCCAGGCCTTCCTCGGGTACGGCCTCGGTGTCATCAGGGTCCGGGCCTTCAATCACCTCGGCCCCGGACAAAGCCCCCGCTTCGTCGCCCCGGCCATCGCCACCCGCATCGCCGCCAACGAGCGCGAGGGCACCGACGTCGTGCCGGTGGGCAACCTCGACGCACGGCGCGACCTCACCGACGTCCGCGACGTCGTCCGCGCCTACCGCCTGCTCGCCGAACTCGGTGAACCCGGCGGCGTCTACAACGTCTGCAGCGGCGAGTCGGTGCGGATCGGCGAGTTGGCCGAACGACTCGTCGAGCTCGCCACCTCCCCCATGCGCCTCGTGCCCGACCCTGCACTCCTGCGGCCCGTCGACATCCCGGTGCTGTGCGGCGACAACACGCGGCTCCGCGAGGCCACGGGCTGGTCGCCGAAGTACTCGATCGGCGACACGCTCGCCGATCTGATGGCCGACTGTCGCAGTCGCGCCGCAGCCAACCACTAGTCGCTCGTCCGAGCCACTACAGTTCCTGTCCCACTTCCTTGGAGTCCGAACCCATGACCAAACGCGCACTCATCACCGGGATCACCGGCCAGGACGGCTCGTACCTCGCCGAGTTCCTGCTTGATCAGGGCTACGAGATCTTCGGCATGGTCCGTCGCTCGTCGACGGTGACCTTCGAGCGCATCGCACACCTGCAGGACCGCATCACGGTGGTGTTCGCCGACCTGCTGGACCAGGCCTCGATGATCGAGGTGCTCAAGACCTACGAACCCGACGAGGTCTACAACCTCGCAGCGCAGTCGTTCGTGCCCACGTCGTTCTCCCAGCCGGTCCTCACCGGTGAGGTCACGGCGCTCGGCGTCACCCGCATCCTCGACGCCATCCGCCTCGTGAACCCCGGCATCCGCTTCTACCAGGCGTCGTCGTCGGAGATGTTCGGCAAGGTCGTGGAGGTACCGCAGCGTGAGACCACGCCGTTCTACCCCCGCAGCCCCTACGGCGTCGCGAAGCTCTACGGCCACTGGATCACGATCAACTACCGTGAGTCCTACGACCTGCACGCCAGCTCGGGCATCCTGTTCAACCACGAGTCACCGCGCCGCGGCATCGAGTTCGTGACCCGGAAGATCAGCTACGGGGTCGCCCGCATCAAGCTCGGCCAGCAGCAGGAGCTTCGCCTCGGCAACCTCGAGGCGCAGCGCGACTGGGGCTTCGCCGGGGATTACGTGAAGGCGATGTGGGCGATGCTCCAGCAGGACGAGCCCGACGACTACGTCGTGTCCACCGGTGAGACCCACAGCGTCCGCGAGTTCTGCGAGATCGCGTTCGACCAGGCC
>CALMLJ010000404.1 GCA_937868025.1 uncultured Acidimicrobiaceae bacterium | reverse complement strand
CCCGTTGTCGTTCTCCCCCGAACCGGCCGGAACCTGAGAACGCTCATGGGCGTGGGAGACTCCACCTGCCCTTGGACCGAATCAAACCCCCCGAAAACCGGTTGCCCGGTTTTGACCGATCACCAAGCGGCCAAGGAAGCTGGAACCTTATGCAAACTGGTACTGACGCCGGACCGAACAGCAGACGACGCCCCGGTCCCGACGATCCGCTGCGGATCGCCTACCTGACCTACCGGGGCAAGCCCCACGTGGGTGGGCAGGGCGTCTACACCCGACACCTCAGCAAGGCACTGGTCGACCTCGGGCACCACGTCGAGGTGCTGTCGGGCCAGCCGTACCCGATCGTCGACGAGCGCGTCCCGCTCGTCGAACTGCCCAGCCTCGACATCTACAACGACCACTTCCCGATGCGCATGCCCGGCCTGTGGGAGCTGAAGACCTGGATGGACTTCGCCGAGGTCACGGCGTTCAGCACGGGAACGTTCCCCGAGCCCCTGGCGTTCTCGCTGCGGGCCTGGGACCACCTCAAGCGTCGCACCCACGAGTTCGACCTCGTGCAGGACAACCAGTGCCTCGGCTACGGCCTGCTCGCCATCGAGAAGTCCGGCCTCCCCGTCCTCGGCACGATCCACCATCCGATCACGGTCGACCGTCGCATCGAGATGGAGCACGCCGAGACGACCTACCAGAAGTACGCGAAAGCCCGCTGGTACGCCTTCACCAAGATGCAGACCCGAGTCGCCAAGCGCCTGCGTCGCATCATCACCGTGTCCCAGAACAGCTACGACGACATCTGCCGTACCCACGACGTGTCGCCCGAGAAGCTGTTCGTGGTGCCCGTGGGTGTGGATCCCGACCTCTTCAAGCCGCTGCCCGGCGTCGAGCGTCGGCCCCACCAGATCATCTCCACTGCGTCGGCCGACGTCGCGATGAAGGGCCAACGGTTCCTGCTCGAGGCGCTCGCCAAGCTCCGGACCGAGTATCCCGACCTCAAGCTCGTGCTGATCGGCCGGCTCAAGGAGGGCTCCATCGCCCAGCGCACGATCGAGGAGCTCGGGCTCTGGGACGCCGTCGAGTTCGTGTCCGGCGTGTCCGACGAGCGCATCGTCGAGCTGTACAACGAGTCGGCGTGCGCCGTGGTTCCGTCGCTCTACGAGGGCTTCTCCCTGCCCGCGATCGAGGCCATGGCGACCGGTTGCCCGCTCGTCGCGACGACCGGTGGCGCGCTGCCCGAAGTGACCGGTTCCGACGGCGAGACCTGCTACTCGGTGGCTCCCGCCGACAGCGAGGCACTCGCCACCGGCATCCGCCGCGCCCTCGACGATCCCGAGGGGTCAGCCCGCATCGGTGCCGCCGGCCGCGACCGGGTCATCACCCGCTGGAGCTGGCGCAACACCGCCGAACGTACCGTCGAGCACTATCGTGCCCTTCTGGCCGAGAGCTGAGAGAACCCCCACCGATGTTGACCGTCGACTACGAATTGTTCGACCTGCGACCGGGCATGGTCGTCCTCGATATGGGCTGTGGCGCCGGTCGCCACGCGTTCGAGTCCTTCCGCAAGGGCGCACGAGTCATCGCGCTCGACTACTCGTTCGATGAGCTGGCCGGGGTCCGCGATCTCCTGTGGGCCATGCGGGACGCCGGCGAGGTGCCCGAGGCGAACGAGGCCCAGGCGGTCCGGGGCGACGCCCTCTGCCTTCCCTTCGCCGACGACACGTTCGACCGCATCATCTGCTCGGAGGTCATGGAGCACCTGCAGGATGATGCGGGGGCCATGGCCGAGCTGTACCGGGTGCTCAAGCCCGGCGGCCGCATCGCCGTCACCGTGCCGGCCTGGCTGCCCGAGAAGATCTGCTGGACGCTGTCCGCCGAGTACCACGCCCCGCTGTCCCAGGGCGGCCACGTGCGGATCTACACCGAGGACCTCCTCCGGCACCGGATGGCGGCGGTCGGTATCGAGACCGGCGAGTCGCACCGGGCCCATGCGTTGCACTCCCCCTACTGGTGGCTGCGCTGCGCGATCAGCCCCACGAACGACACCCACCCGCTCGTGAAGAAGTACCACGACCTGCTGGTGTGGGACATGGTGAAGGCACCGTTCGTCACGAGGTTCGCCGAGCGGGTCCTCAACCCGGTCATCGGCAAGAGCGTCGTCGTCTACGGCACCAAGCCGACTGCAGCGGCGGGCGCGCATCGGAGGAGCACCAGTGTGGCTGCATGACGTCGACGGCATCGTGACCGCTGCCCAACTGGGACAGACGGTCGACTACATCGCCTCGGTGCAGCTGCCGAGCGGGATGGTGCCGTGGTACGACGGCGGGCACGCCGATCCGTGGAACCACACCGAGGCCCTCATGGCGCTCGCGCTGGGCGGTCGTGTCGCCGAGGCGGAACGCGGGTTCGACTGGCTCGTGTCGACCCAACGGACCGACGGCGCGTGGCACCAGTACTACATCGGTGACGGGGTCGAGCAGGACAAGCTCGATGCCAACGTGGTCGCCTACGTCGCCGCCGGGGTCTGGCACCACTGGCTCCTCACCCGCGATCGCGGATTCCTCGAGACCATGTGGCCCGTGGTCGACGCTGCGGTCGGGTTCGTCCTCGATCTCCAGACCCCCCGCGGCGAGATCCTCTGGGCCCGTCACGCCGACGGCACCCCGTGGACGTTCGCCCTGCTCACCGGCTCGTCGTCGATCTGCCACAGCCTGCGGTGCGCGATCGCGATCGCCGACGAACTCGGCCACGGCCGCCCCGACTGGGAACTCAGCGCTGCCCGGCTCGCACGCGTCATCCGCGACGAGCCCGACGCGTTCGCCCCCAAGCACCGGTGGGCGATGGACTGGTACTACCCCGTCCTGGCGGGCGTCATCGGTGGCGACGCCGGCCGCGAGCGGCTCGACGAGCGGCGCGACGCGTTCATCATGGACGGCAAGGGCGTGCGGTGTGTGTCCGACCGCCCGTGGGTCACGGCGGCCGAGACCTGCGAGTGCATGATGGCGATGTTGTCGGTCGGCCAGACCGAGGCCGCCCACGATCTGTTCCGGTGGGCGCAACAGCACCGCGAAGACGACGGCCGCTACTGGACGGGCATCGTCTACCCCGACGAGGTGCACTTCCCCGGGGGCGAGCAGTCGACCTACACGGCGGCAGCGGTGGTGTTGGGCGCGGACGCGCTCGCCGGTGCAAGCCCGGCCTCGCACCTCTTCGTCGATCACGACCGGTTCCCGCCGCTGATCGACACCCACACCGACGACACGGTCGCCGACCGGTCGGGTGACTGACGTGCGTCGCGTCGCCGTCGTGGCCACGTCGCTGATGCTGGTCGTCGCCGGTGTCCTCATGACCGCGACCGTGGCGGGAGCGCAGGCCCCGACGACGACGCTCGTCCCGATCGACGAACAGCCGATCAACTCGCCGTCGATCATCCCCGAACCCAATTCGACGAGCCAGCCGACGCAGTACGTCGTGATGATCGCTGTACTGCTCGGCCTGGCGGCGATCGCGCTGCTCGTCTACCGGGAGTCGCGCAAGAAGGCGGGCAACCGGACCCACAAGCCGGCCTGAGGTCGACGGGCCCGGCGGCTCAGAACGCCTTGGCCTCGGGACGGTGCGCCCGACCGTTGTCGATGCGCTCGAGCACCCGGAGCGATCCGGTGGCGCCGAGTTCGGCGAAGTTGCCCGATTCCAGCGCCCGCTCGTAGATCTCGAACGGCGGGCGACCGCCGTCGGCGGGGTCGGGGAACACGTCGTGAATCGCCAAGATGCCCGACGGCGCCACGAACGGCGTCCACTGCTCGTAGTCGCGGTGGGCCGGTTCGGCACCGTGACCGCCGTCGATGAACAGCAGTGCGAGTGGTGTGGTCCAGAAGCGCCCCAGCGTCGGAGCGTCAGCAACCGTGGCGACGACGTGGCGTTCGAGGCCGGCCTCGAAGATCGTCCGGCGGAACAGCGGCAACGTGTCCATGCGGCCCACTGCGGGATCGACGAGGTCGGGTTCGTGCCACTCCCACCCCGGCTGGTTCTCCTCGGACCCGCGGTGGTGGTCGACGGCGAACAGCACCACGTCGGCAGCAGCTGCAGCAGCGCCCAGGTAGATGCCGGACTTGCCGCAGTAGCTGCCGATCTCGAGGAGCGGAGCGTCGGGGACGCGACGGCATGCGTCGGTGCCGGCAGCGAACAGGGCGAGCCCCTCGTCGGGCGGCATGAAGCCGCGAGCGGCTTCGGCTCGGGCGCGAAGGTCGGGATCCATCGTCACGCCGGTCATCAGACGGGGAAGTCGCGGTGCAGGTCGTCGAGCAGTTCGGGCGGGGGTTCCTCACCGTGGTGGGTGGCCTTGAAGATGAGCCGGTCGAGGAAGAGGTAGCGCGCCACCCACACGATGCCGTAGCCGAGCAGCTGCGCCGCGAAGATGGCAATGGCGTGGGCGACCTCACCCTTGTCCTCGGGGACGATCTTCGCTGCCAGGAAGACGAACCCCATGGCGAACGCCGTGCCCAACACTGCTGCCAGCCAGAAGACGGTGATCTCGGTCGCCTGGTTGTCCTTGTTCTTGTGCCGCCACACGATGTGCTTGTTGGCGAGGTAGTTGGGAAGCGTCAGGATGCACGCCGAGATGAGGACGGCGAGCACCTCGTGAACGTCGAAGACCCACTTGAGGATCTGTACGAAGGCCTGACCCAGCGGCACGAAGACAACGGAGATGCCCGCGTAGCGGAGCTGTTTGCGCCCCTCGTCGCTCTTGGCGTGTTCGAGGAGGCCACTGGGCGTCAGTTTCACGCAGCGATCGTATCGGTCGGGCCGGGGCCGACCGAATTCAGCCCCCAGGGCACCGGCACGGGTGCCTCCGGACGGCTGGCACAATGTCCCGATGGATCAGGCCGCTGTCGACTCGCTCATCACGCTGCTCGACCTCGAGCCGATCGAGGTCAACATCTTCCGCGGCGAGAGCCCCGACGAGGACCGCCAGCGCACCTTCGGCGGCCAGGTCGCAGGGCAGGCGCTCGTCGCTGCCTCCCGGACCGTCGAGGGCATGACGGTGCACTCGTTGCATGCCTACTTCCTCTACGGCGGCGACCCGTCGTCGCCGATCCTCTACGAGGTCGACCGCATCCGCGACTCGAGGAGCTTCATCACCCGACGGGTCAAGGCCATCCAGCACGGTCGACCGATCTTCGGCCTCACGGCGTCGTTCCAACGACACGAGGAGGGCTACGAGCACCAGATGCCGATGCCCGAGGGCCAGCCCGATCCCGAGTCGCTGCCCGACTTCCGCGAACGCATGGCGCCGTGGAAGGACAAGCTCGGCGACTGGTACGACCGGCCGCGATCGATCGACACCCGCTACAGCGACTGGCGATCGCCCGAGGATCACACGCCGGGCCCGATGTTCGAGAACATGTGGTTCCGCGCCAACGGCAAGCTTCCCGACGATCCGGTGCTCCATCAGTGCGTCGTGGCGTACGCCTCCGACATCTCGGTCCTCGACACGTCGCTGCGGCCGCACGGCCTGTCGGCCAGCCTCGGCGAGGTGTTCATGGCCAGCCTCGACCACGCCATGTGGTTCCACCGCCCGTTCCGAGCTGACGAATGGTTGCTCTACGCCCAGGACACGCCGTCGGCGTCGGGTGGCCGCGGTCTCGGGCGCGGGCTCATCTACACCCGCGAGGGTGCGCTCGCCGCGTCGGTGGTGCAGGAGGGCGTGATCCGTCCCGCCCGCTGGGCGCGCTGACGACCGGACAGCCGCCCCGACGGCGAGAATGGCGCTCATGCCACTTCGCCGCGCCCTCGCACCCCTCGCCGTGCCGATCCTCGTGCTCGCGGGGTGCTCCAACGACGAGGGCAGCGACGACACGACCGTGCCGACCGCCGCCGTGTCCCCTGCCCGATCGTCGACCACCGGCCCTGCGGCCACGACGACTGCACCGACGCCGACGACGCCTGCCGACCTGAGCCGGCTCACCGTCCGCCTGACCGAGGTCGCCGCCGTCGAGTCGCCGACGGCGATGGTTCCCCGTCCGGGGTCCGACGACCTGTTCGTCGGGGAGCGTGCCGGCACCGTGCGGCGCCTCGTACGCGACGGTGAGGTGTTCACGACGGCCGAGGGCGCCGTCCTCGATCTCGTCGCGGACGTGGCCGACCTGGGGGGCGAGCGCGGACTGCTCGGACTGGCGTTCTCGCCCGACGGCGCCGTCCTGTTCGTCAGCTACACCGACGGCTCCGACGACGGGGCCAGCGTGATCGCTGCCTACGCCATGGCGGGCGACGTCGCCGACGTCGGGTCGCGTCGCGAAGTGCTGCGGTTGCCGCAGCCCTTCGCCAACCACAACGGCGGCAACATCACCTTCGGGCCCGACGGGTACCTCTACGTCGGGTTCGGCGACGGTGGTTCGCAGGGCGACCCCGACGACAACGGGCAGGACCTCGGGACGCTGCTGGCGAAGCTGCTCCGCATCGACGTGGGCGCGTCGATCTCCGACGGTGGGTACACCGTTCCCGACGACAATCCGTTCGTCGGTCGGGCCGGTGCCCGCAACGAGATCTGGTCCCTCGGCCTTCGCAACCCGTGGCGGTTCAGCTTCGATCGGGCAACGGGCGACCTCTGGATCGCAGATGTCGGCGCCGCCGACTGGGAGGAGGTCGACGTCCTCCCGGCATCGGAGGGCGCCGGGCGGGGCGCCAACCTCGGGTGGAGCCTCCGGGAAGGCGCGCACGACACCGGCAAGACCGGCGACCGGTCCGTCGCCATGGTCGACCCGATCTTCGAGTACTCCCACGACGAGGGAGCGTCGATCACGGGCGGGTTCGTGTACCGCGGCACCCGGGTGCCCGAGCTC
>CALMLJ010000403.1 GCA_937868025.1 uncultured Acidimicrobiaceae bacterium | reverse complement strand
GCGCCGAGCTGGCCGAGCTTCTCGATCGCGAAGAGTGCGACGTTGCCCGACCCAGAGACGACACACGTCCTGCCGTCGAGCCCGGTTCCGCGAACTCGGAGCATCTCCTGGGCGAAGAAGGTTGCTCCGTACCCGGTTGCCTCGGTGCGGACCAAGGCCCCACCCCAGGTGATGCCCTTGCCGGTGAGCACGCCGGATTCGTAGCGGTTCGTGATCCGCTTGTATTGCCCGAACAGATAGCCGATCTCGCGGGCGCCGACCCCGATGTCGCCGGCGGGAACGTCGGTGTACTCGCCGAGGTGTCGGTACAGCTCGGTCATGAAGCTCTGGCAGAACCGCATCACCTCGTCGTCGCTGCGCCCCTTGGGATCGAAATCGGCTCCACCCTTGCCGCCGCCGATCGGCATCTGCGTGAGCGCGTTCTTGAACGTCTGCTCGAAGCCCAAGAATTTGACGATCCCGAGATTGACCGAGGGATGAAACCTGAGCCCGCCTTTGAACGGCCCGAGCGCACTGTTCGACTCGACACGGAATCCTCGGTTGATCTGGATCTCGCCGTGGTCGTCCATCCAGGGGACACGGAAGATGATCTGCCGCTCTGGCTCGCAGATCCGTTCGATCGACTTGTGTCGAGCCAACTCGGGGTGCTTCGCGATCACCGGGCCGATCGAACCGATGACCTCTTGCACAGCTTGGTGGAACTCGGGCTCGCCAGGGTTGCGCCGGACGACTCCGTCCAACACCTGCTCGAGCTTCTGGTCAATCGTCACGGGCCACTCCACATCGAGGAACCCGGCGAGGGTAACTGCTGGGACTGTGGGCAATCGTCGAACGGCTGAATCGGGCGAGTCGACCAGTCCGATCGGTGTCGTTCACTGGTCGATCAGATCCTCCCAGTGGTGCGATGGCGGGCTCGTGATCGCGTCGCGGTGGTGACGCCGAGGTGTGCAAGCCCGGCGAAAGTCAATGCCCAGGCGGCCAGGGCAACGGCGAGGGTCACTGCGGGCAACGCGTCGAGAAAGGCGAGGTCGAGGGTGGCGCTCATCTTGAAGGTCGCTGCGCCGTACATCCCGAGGGGGAACACCAGCGCCCAATAGGAGGGGTGATACCGAATGGGCATACGGCGCACGATGTGACGCCACACGCCGATCGCGACCATGAGCGGGAACCAGAAGGTGGCGGTCGCCCACGCGAGTGTGACGAATCCCTCGATGACCGGAGCGAGCCGCGCCAGCCGGGGTGACACGATCGTCGCGCCGAGCAGGTTCGAGCCCGCCAACACGGTGATGGCGACCGCGCCGGCGGCGATCCATGCGGGCGGGTCGGCTTCGGTGGGCTCGAGTTCTTGGAACGTCCACCGGAGAAAGACCATCGTCATGACGATCAGGTACAGGACGATCCCGAGCAGGAACATGGCGATGCAGGTGAACGCGAGGGCGTCGCTGGGGTGCTCGGGAAGCATGAGCGCACCGAGCACTGCGATGGATTCGGTCGACACGGTGAGGAGGAACCAGGTGCCGTTGATGCCGGCGCCGAGGCCGGGCTTGTCGCCGCGGAGCACGACGGCGATGAGCGTGCTGTAGAGCAGCACGGCCCAGAAGGCGAGGCTGACCCACCAGAGGACCCAGGCGAGGTCCCGCCAGCCGTGAACGACAGCGGAGGCGCTCCCGAGCACGTTGGTCGCAGCGACGGTGGTGAGGAACGCGAAACCTTTGGCGTGGCTGGTGAGGTCGTTGGTGAAGGAGCGGTTCTGTGCGACGACTCGTATCACCGTCAGGATCATCAGGGTGGCGTACGCGGCGGCAGCGATGGCGTACAGCGCCTCGGCGAGCCACACGATCTTCTGTTGGCTGGCGCCCACGGCGATGATGCCGGTGGCCATCACCAGAGCGAAGTAGCCGGGGAACAACGTCGCGATCGGCGACGACGTCGGTGCATCGACGGATGTCGTCATGGTTGGAGGTACCTGAGCAGCGCCGCCGACCCCCCTGCGAGCACGACTGACACCGCAGCGGTCGACCAAGCGAGCGTCTCCTTGTCGGTCTGGAACGCTTCGACGGCGACCGTGATGAGGAACACCTGGAACGCCACGAGGATGATCACGTAGAGCACGACGGCGGACGACGCCCGACGGGAACGTTCGGACGCTCTCACGCCGGCGCACCCTGGGCCCAGATCACGTCGTCGCGTAGTTCGAGGTCGATGCGGCCGAGGGGCCGGGTCGGTGGACCGGAGATGACAGCACCGGTTCGGGCCTCGAAGTTTCCTTCGTGGCACGGGCAGTGCCAACGGCGCTCCTCGGTCTCGTAGAAGACGACGCAGCCGAGGTGAGTGCACTTCTGGCTGAAGGCCACGACCTCGGTGTCGGTGAGCCGCACGAGGATCGCTGGATCGGCTTCCGTTGGGTAACGGAAGAGATGTGGTTCGCCGATCTGTACGTCGGCGAGCGGGACGATCGCTTGGGGTTCGCCGGTGTTGATGGTGCGGAGTTGGGTCCAGATGGCGAGGCCAACATTGCCGGCGGCCATGACTCCTGCGCCGGCGACGAGGTAGCGAGCGAACTCGCGTCGCGTCACGTCCTCCTCGGCGACGGCCTCGTACGGGAAGTCGCGCTTCCACGTCGGGTCGGCGACCGGCGTGGGTTCGGTATCGGTCACACTGCCTCCTCGTTCATACGGACTCGTCGAGACCGAACGGGTCGTCGAGCCAGCTGCCGGTCGGTGCCGCCAGCGCGTCGAGCGGCCCACCGGCGAGGTCGTCCACGACGGTGAACACCTTGGTGTGGACGTGTTGTCGGCCGAAGAGCCAGTTGTCGAGGAGTGACCCGGTACGTGACTCGTGGAACTCCTCGGTCGTGCCGTACCAGAGCGCCTCGCTCGGACAGACCGAGGCGCACATCGGTGCGTACCCTTCCGACGTGCGGTCGGTGCACATGTCGCACTTCATCATCTGGTCGAACTCGGCGACGTACTTCGGGACGCCGAACGGGCAGGCGAGCACACAGTTGGAGCATCCGATGCACCGCGGCTTGAGTGCCGATTGCACGACGCCGCCCTCCGTCTGCTTGATGGCATCGGCGGGACAGACGTTGGCGCACGTCGGGTCCTCGCAGTGCATGCACACCATCGGCGCCGTCTGGGTCGAGACGGCCCGGTCGACGCGTTCGAGGTGAATGAGGGACTGACCACGATGGGTTCCGCACTCCTCACACGCCTGGACACATGCCTCGCAGCCGATGCACCGGCTGGGGTCGATCACGAAGATGGGGGAGTCGTCGATGCCGTAGCGGCGCTTCTTCATGACCGGCCCACCGTGAGGTCGAGGTCTCGCTCGTCGGTGGTCTCCATGTGTCCCTCGGCCTTCAC
>CALMLJ010000402.1 GCA_937868025.1 uncultured Acidimicrobiaceae bacterium | reverse complement strand
GTGATCGAGGCGTGTGGTGTCGCCGACCGGCCGCTCTGGGCCAAGCTCAGCCCCAACACCGACCGCACCGCTGAGGTCGCCGGGGCGGTCGCCGCTGCCGGCGCCGAGGCCGTGACCCTCACCAATACGCTGCTGGGCATGTCGATCGATCCCGAGACCCGTCGGCCGCGCCTCGGCAGCGGCGCCGGGGGCGGGGGCGTCTCCGGTCCGGCCATCCATCCGGTAGCGGTGCGAGCTGTCTACGATTGCCGGGTCGCTCACCCCGACCTCCCCATCATCGGGGTGGGTGGAGTCGCGACCGCGGCCGATGCCGTCGAGTTCCTGCTCGCCGGTGCTCAGGCGTGTCAGGTAGGAACGGCCACATTCGCAGATCCCCGAGCTCCCCGGCACGTGCTGGATGACCTGCGGGCCTGGTGCGAGGCCCACAAGATCGATCGAGTACGAGAACTCAGCGGAGGCGCACATGGCTGACATTGCAGGCGAGGTTTCGGAGGACGTCCGTCGGAGACTGGCGTTGGTGCTCGACACCGACGACATGGTCGAGGCCCACCGGCTCGCGGTGCAGATGCGGCCCTGGTTCGGCGTGGCGAAGGTCGGCCTCGAGCTGTTCAGCGCCGCCGGCCCCGACGTGATCGCCGATCTCCGTGACCTCGGCTACCAGGTCTTCTTGGACCTGAAGCTCTTCGACATCCCGACGACGGTGAACCGCGCCACCCGCGTGCTCGGCGCGCTCGGGGTGGAATACCTCACCCTGCACGCGACCGGCGGCGTCGACATGCTCAAGGCCGGCGTCGAGGGGTTGTACCACGGCGCCGAGGCCGCCGGGCTCGACGTGCCCGTCTCGTTGGCCGTCACCGTGCTGACGAGCGACGACTCCGCGCCGCCCCACATCGTGCCCAACCGGGTTCGGGTGGCACTCGAGGGCGGCTGCGGCGGCTTGATCCTGGCCGCGAGCGACCTGCAGACGGCCCGGGAGCTCGCGCCGCGGCTGCGCCGTGTCGTTCCCGGCATCCGGCCGGCGGGGTCCCCGATCCACGACCAGGCCCGGGCCGCCACGCCCCAGGAGGCCATCGCGAACGGCGCCGACCTCTTGGTGATCGGTCGGGCCGTGACGCAGGCCGACGATCCCGTCGCCGCCGCTGCAGCCATCGCCTCCGCGATCGGGTGACCACCGTCGTGCTCCACGACGCCCTCGAGTGGGCGGCTCGCACCCGTGCCTTCCGGGAGCGTTTCGTCGGGCGTTGTTCCGCCGGCCTCTCGCTCGAGGACGTGCGCGCCGAACTCGAACGTGAACGCCACGTCCTCCCGGCGCGGGAGGTGGATCGGCTGGCCGAGCTGCGTCTCCTGCCCGTGCTCGAGGCGATTCCCGTTGTCGGCGGCAAGGTCGCGTCGCGTCGGCTCATGGCGGCCGCCGGCGTCGCTGAGGACGTCGAGCTCGGCAACATCCCCGAGGCCGCCTGGTCGGTCCTGTTGGGGGAGCGGGCATGATCATCGTGGTGTCCGGTCCCGGCGGTGCCGGCAAGGGCACGGTCGTTGCCGCGTGGCGTGAGCGCGATCCCAAGCTGTACGTCAACCGGTCGTGGACGACCCGTGAGCGTCGCCCCGGCGAAGCCGAGGACGCCTACGTGTTCGCCACGTGGGACGAGTTCCAGCGACGCATCGACGACGGCGGGTTCCTCGAGTGGGTCGATTTCCTCGACTACCGGCAGGGGAGTCCCGTGCCCGAACCGCCCGACGGCCACGACGTCATCTTCGAGATCGACGTCTACGGGGCCAAGGCGGTCAAGGAGAAATTCCCCGACGCTCTGTGCATCTACCTCGAAGCGCCGTCCCGTGACGTGCAGCGCGAGCGGCTCGTCCACCGTGGTGATACTCCCGAACGGGTCGAGCAGCGCGTCGCCCGAGCCGACGAAGAGGCCGCCGCCGCGAAGGATCTCGACTCGGTGCTGGTGGTGAACCACGAGGTGTCCGATACGGTCGACCACCTCGCGGCGCTGGTCGACGAGCGGCGTCGTGCTGCTCGGGCCAGTTCCGAACCCGACTGAGAGGACCACAGATGGCCGGACGTGGAGTGTTGTTCGCAATCGGCGACGGAGATGTCGCCGCGCTGCTGGGTGCCGACGGTCACGCCGAGGTCGTGAAGTACGTCAAGGGCACGATCCAGGAGCGGTGGGAGAAGGACTTCGTCGCCGAGACCGACAAGGCCTGGTACGCGATCCACATGTGCGTCGCCGGGAGCGCGGCGCTCGACGAGTCCGAGGCGCCCGAGAGTCGGGCCATCTTCGGGAGCGCGACGCTCACCACCGAGGACGACCGCACCGTGGCCTTCACCCCCGCCGACGAGGTGGCGGCGACCGCTGCTGCGCTCGCCGCCATCGACAGCGACGCGCTGCGCGCGCAGTACGACCTCATCGACCCCGAGACGTACGCGTGGGCTGATCTGTCCGACGACGACTTCAAGTACACCTGGGTCTACTTCGAGGCTGCCCGCAATCTGTGGCAGAAGGCCGCCGACGCCGGCCGAGCTGTCATCTTCACCGTCGATCACTGAGCGCACCCGGCGACCTGAGCGAAATCCAGGCAGAAGGTGACGTGGAGCGTCACTATCTGCATGGATTTGCTCGTGACCGCGTTCGTTCGGCGGGGATGTCGAGCGATCCCACGTGGGGGAGCGTACGCCCGCGCCCCGCCGGTGGTCGCTGAATTCGACGGTGCCCTGCTAGCGTTGCATCGCTGTGCGCCATGTCGGCGCGCCCCCTGTTGGTCATCGCTGACCACACCGATTCACGGAGAACCCCCGAAGATGGCTGATTCTTTCGACACGATGATGGAACCCCGCGTGGAGGGTCTCCTCGAGCGCGCCGGCTCGAAGTTCTCGCTGGTGGCCCTCGCCTCGATGCGTGCCCGTCAGATCAACAGCTACTACGGCCAGCTCGGCGACGGCCTCGGTCGCATCGTCCCGCCGCAGGTCACCTCCAGCGCCTCCAAGTCGCTCTCGATCGCGTTCGAGGAGATCGCCGCCGATGCCATCGTCGGGGTGAAGGCCTCCGAGCTCGCCGCTGCCGAAGCGGCCGCGATGGCCGACGCCGCCGACGCTGCCGCTGCAGCGGCCGCCGCTGCGTCGACCGACGACTGACCGTCCTCGCCGTCTGCTCTCCGACGACCTGACGATGATCGCCGGCAGTCGAATCGTCGTCGGGGTGTCCGGCGGCATCGCCGCGTACAAGGCGGTCGAGGTCATCCGTCGGCTTGTCGACGCCGGCGCGCACGTTGCGCCGGTCATGACCGAGGGTGCCGCGCACTTCATCGGCGAGACAACGCTCTCCGCGCTCTCGTCGGAGAAGGTGCAGACGTCGCTGTGGGACGAGACGAGCCCGATTCCGCACACCCGTCTCGGCCAGAACGCCGACCTGATCGTCGTCGCCCCGGCGACGGCTCGGCTGCTGTCGGACTATGCGAGCGGTCGATCCGATGACCTGCTGACGGCGACCCTCATCGCCACACGGGCCCCGGTCATCGTCTGCCCGGCCATGCACACCGAGATGTGGGAGCACCCCTCGGTGCAGGACAACGTCTCGACGTTGCGGTCGCGTGGCGTCATCGTGGTCGACCCCGAGGAAGGCCGCCTCGCCGGTGGCGACGTCGGAGCCGGCCGACTCGCTGCGCCCGAGGTCATCGTCGCGGCGGTCGAGCGTGTGCTCACGCCTCCCGACCTCGCCGGTCTGTCCGTCCTGATCACCGCCGGCGGCACCCGCGAGCCCATCGATCCGGTGCGGTTCATCGGCAACCGCAGTTCGGGCCGTCAGGGCCACGCCCTCGCCGAGGAAGCCGCCGCCCGCGGTGCGACCGTCACGCTCGTCACCACGACATCGCTCCCGGTCCCCGCCGGTGTCGAGCGGGTGGGCGTTGCCACCGCGGCCGAGATGCACGAGGCCGTGCTGAGCCGTTCGGAAGCCGCCGACATCGTCGTCATGGCTGCCGCCGTGGCCGACTTCACCCCGGTCACCGTCGCCGAGCACAAGATCAAGAAGACCGACGGTGTTCCCATCGTCGAGCTGCGTCCGACGGCTGATACGCTCGCTGCGCTCGGAGCCAGCAAGACGCCGGGGCAGACGATCGTGGGGTTCGCGGCGGAGACGTTCGACGTCGAGGCCAACGCCCTCGGGAAGCTGACCCGCAAAGGTGCGGACCTCATCGTCGCCAACGATGTTGCCGCGCCGGGAGTCGGTTTCGAACACGAGACCAACTCCGTGACGATCCTGTGCGCCTCCGGGCGTCGTCACGAGGTCGGCCTCACCAGTAAGCGGGCGGTTGCCCGCGAGATTCTCGATCTGATCGTCGACGAGCGCCGGTCCTGAACCGCCGCCCCGTCGCCGCTCCCAACACAGCCAA
>CALMLJ010000401.1 GCA_937868025.1 uncultured Acidimicrobiaceae bacterium | reverse complement strand
CCCTCGTAGTACTCCTTCAGCGAGAGCACACCGAAGGCGACGTGGCGGGCCTCGTCGCTCATCACGTAGCGGAGCAGCTGCTTGAGCAGCGGCTCGGTCGTCAGCGCGTGCAGGAAGCCGAACGCTGCGAGCGCCAGCCCTTCCACCATGATCTGCATACCGAGGTAGGTGATGTCCCACCGGCTGTCCTCGACGATGTCGTCGAGGAGCAATTTCAGGTGGGCGTTGACGGGGTAGTAGCCCGACAGCTTGGTGTCGAGGTACTTGGCGAACACCTCGACGTGGCGGGCCTCGTCCATCACCTGGGTCGCCGCGTAGTACTTGGCGTCGATCCACGGCACCGTCTCCACGATCTTCGCCGTGCAGATCAGCGCACCCTGCTCACCGTGCATGAACTGGCTGAGCGTCCAGTTGGCCGACTCGATGTTGAGCGTCGCCCACTCCTTGTCGCCCCACCGTTCGAACGGCGAGCCCTTCAGGTCGTAGCTCTCGGTGAAGGCGCGGAACGTGTCCACCTGCAGCTGCGCCTGCGCCTCGAGGTCGACGTCGGTGTCCCACGGCAGGTCGGTCTCCCCGTTCCACTGCGAGTGCTTGGCCTTCTCGTAGAGCTTGTTGAGCTGCGGGCGGGCCCCCTTCTCGTAGTCCCACGTGAAGATGGCGTCGGCGTGGTCGGCCACGGTGTGGATCACTTCGTCGACGTCGGTGTTGGACACCGAGAGGACGGCCTCGAGGTCGAGTACATCGGTCATGGTTCCCCCTGGATGTGAGTGGCACCGGGGACGGCGGTGCGAGCTCGTGGCTCCCCGTCGACCCGGTCGTTGACTAGTGTCTACCACCGGTAGGCTACCGCCGGTAGCCCTCGCCGCCATGACGTCTGACACACCGGACGGAACGAGCGGGTCGGCTGACCCGGGGAGCGCATTGATGACGCCGATCACAACCGGGCCGACGCGCCGTCGCACGACCGTGCTGGGGGCCATCGCCCTCCTCAGCGTCACGATCCTCGCGGCGGGGTGCGCCAACGACACGCTCGAACGGGCTGATGCGGCGCCGGCGACCACGGCGCCGCGGGTGACGGCGCCCGCCACGTTCACCGCCACCCCGAGCATCGGCCAGGTGACGGTCACCCGCGCCGAGCCCGGCGACGAGCTGCAGCTCGTCGACGCGGACCAGCGCGTCGTGGCACGAGGCACCGCCGACGACACTGGCTCGCTGATCTTCTACGACGTCCCTCCCGCCGAGGGATACCGCGTGCTGCACGACGGCAGCGCGTCGACGGGCGACGACTCCCCGAGTAGCGACGACGACGCTGTGCGCGGCACCGACGCCGTCACGGTGCCCGACCGTGACGTCGTGCCGCCCGAGACGCTGTACACCGGCCAGCCGCTGCAGGTCGGCCTCAACTACGTCCGCATGCGCGACGGCGTCACGCTCGCGATGACGGTGCGGCTCCCGGCCGGCAAGGCCCTCGACGACGGTCCGTTCCCCACCCTCGTCGAGTACTCGGGTTACGAGGCCGCGGCGCCCCACGATCTGCTCACGTCGATCACGGCGCAGCTCACCGACCCCGACGCGCCGTCGGATCCGCTCGCCCCGGCGACCTCCACCGCCGTCGGCGGCCTCATCGCACCGCTGCTCGACTTCGCGGTCGTGAGTGTGCAGATCCGTGGCAGCGGCTGTTCGGGTGGAGCGTTCGACCTCTTCGGGCTCCCCACCATCTACGACGGGTACGACACCATCGAGACCGTTGCCGCGCAGCCGTGGGTCAAGGGTGGCAAGGTCGGCATGGTCGGCATCTCCTACTCGGGGTACAGCCAGCTGTTCGTCGGCGGGACGCGACCCCCGCACCTCGCGGCGCTCGCCCCGATGTCGGTCACTGCCGATCTGTACGACGGCATCGGCTTCCCCGGCGGCATCTTCAACAACGGGTTCGCGAAGGGCTGGCTGACAGAACGCCAGGAGGACTCGAAGCCGGCGCCCGAGGGCGGCCAGCGTTGGGCGAAGGAACTCGTCGCCCAGGGGGACGAGCACTGCATCGCCAACCAGCTCCTGCACGGTCAGGCCCGCGACGGGCTGGACATCCTCTCGAAGATCGAGTTCCGCGAGCCGGAGCTGTTCGACGACCGGACCCCGGGCACGTGGGCGAAGAACATCGACGTCCCGACCTTCCTCGTGGGTGGCCTGCAGGACGAGCAGCTCGGCAGCCACTGGGCGAAGGTGATCCCCGACCTCGCGGACAACCCCGACACGTGGGTGACGATGTTCAACGGCAACCACAACGACGCGTTGCAGCCGGCGGTGCTCACGCGGTGGGTGGAGTTCCTGAACCTCTTCGTCGCCGACCGCGTGCCCGTGGTGCCCGATGCGGTGCTCGGCTTCTCCGGCCTCCTGTTCGAGCAGATCTCCCACGTCCCGACCATCCCGCTGGCGCAGACCCGCTTCGCCGGCACGACCGATGTCGAGGCGGCGCGGGAACGCTTCCGCAAGGACCCGCGCATCCGGATCCTCCAGGACGTCGGCGGCGGCGACCTCGGCCCCGGGGCCCTGCAGCCCGGGTGGGAGATGACCGCGACCACGTGGCCACCCGAGGGGACGTCGGCGTCGCGGTACTACCTCGGCGACGATGCGTCGCTCAGCACCGATGCGCCGACGACCGACCAGGCCGATGCGACCTACACGGCCGATCCCGCAGCCCGACCGGCGACGTCGGTCGATCCGGACGCGCCGCGACCGTTCGCCGACCAGCCCAACAACTGGACACCCGTCGCCGACGGTGCCGGTCTCGGCTGGGAGAGCCCGCCACTCACGGCCGACGTCGTGATCGCAGGCCCGTCGAGCCTCGACGTGTGGCTCACGGCGTCGGCGGACAACACCGACCTGCAGGCGACGCTGTCGGAGATCCGGCCCGACGGCGACGAGACCTACATCGAGACCGGGTGGCTCCGGGCCACCCACCGCAAGCTCGAC
>CALMLJ010000400.1 GCA_937868025.1 uncultured Acidimicrobiaceae bacterium | reverse complement strand
GCTACCCGACGTCCTACCCCGACCCGGGACAGCAGGTCGCACCGTGCATCACCACTATCAACCTCGGAGGCGCCTGATGGATTCGGCCTTCATCCTCAGGGCGATCCGATCACGTTTCCCGGAGGCAGCTCTCGTAGATGAACTCACCATCGAGGACGTCGAGTTCATCGAACCGCCGACGGCCGGCTCCGAGCACTGCTACTCGCGCCGGATCGACGCCCTGATGTTTCAGTCGCTGATACGAACCGCCATCGAGATCAAGGTCTCGAGAGCCGACATGGCGAGGGAGTCGTACTGGAAGCGTCGACCATGGCAGCGGTGCGTCCACCGGTACGTCTACGCAGTGCCGCACGACCTCGACGTGCAAGCCCCCCATGGTTGCGGGCTGTGGAGGGTCCATCCCGACGGCTCGATCGTCGTCGACAAGAAGGCGATCGTCTCGAAGACCCCCGAACCGTTGCCGCAGACCGTCGTTCAGCGACTCGCCTACCGCGCATCATCCGCCCCCAATTCTGGAGACCCCTCATGACAACGCCCACCGTCGACGACGAGCTCGTCGCCCAGATCCTCGCCGCCCTCCCACCGATCAAGCACGACCCGATCCCCGATCGCGGGTTCATGCTGCAAGGCGCCGAGAACGCGTACGCCGACATCGGCCGGCTCGTCGAAGACGCCGCCTGGACGCTCCTCGAGCGCGGTGACTCCGACGCGACGGTCGTGATCGAGGCGTACACGATCCGCCAACGACGCTCCCACCTGCCGCATGCCGACGACCTGTGCGTCTACCTCGAGGAATGCGCCGCCGACAACGAGGCCTGCGAGAACGTCGAGTACGGCCGCTCCCCCGCCGTGCTCGCCCTCGCCGAAGCGCTCGCACAACGCATGTCCAACGAGGGCAACGGATGGATGTGCGACGAGCAGACCGCCACCCACATCGTCACGCTCGCCGGCCGCCAGCCGATCCTCGACGGCGAACCGTGGGGCGAACCGCTCCCCGAGCCCGACGGCTCCGCCTGCCACGAAGCGTTCCCGTGCGACGACTGCGTGCGGGAGAGACTCCAGTGACAGCGCGACCGGCGCTCGTCGTCGACCCGGCCACCGCAGCCCTGATCGCCGCAGGCGCCGCCTGGGTCGGCGGACCGTCGCTCGGCCTCACCTGCCCGGTCGGCGAGCAGCGCACATACGGGCCGCAATCTTGGGCCTACTGCGCCCGGACCGGTTTCATCATCACCAGTGACGACAAGCGGTGCATCGACTGTCGCCGGGCGTTGCCTCACGCAACGACCGACCTCCTCCTTGTCGACACCGCCGGCAACGTGTGGGGCGTCCTCCACGACGCATACGTGTTGCCCGTCCGCACCGCTGGCAGCGAGTGCCACGTGATCAGCGATCACATCTGCATCGACGGCGATGCGCTCGTTCACGTCTCGCAATACGACGAGGGCAGCCCCGACGTCTCCAACGAGGCCGCAGGAACCTGGGCGCCGGGCGGTCACGCCATCCACGCCGACACTTTCACCTCGGTCAGCACACCGGGAGGATGCCCCGCGTGCGACGGCGAAGGCTGTATCGGCGGGTGGGTCGCCGAAGGCGGGACCATCTGCTGGCTGTGCCACGGCTACCACCGGCTCGACGGACCGTTCCGGGCCCCGGGCGCACCGAACATCCCGTGCGTCACCACCATCGATCTCGAGGAGCTCGCGGCGTAACTGCCTGTCGTCCGGCGGCCGCGCTCAGCTGTCCGGTCGGGACCGTCTCGACGACAGCTCGTCTCCGAGACGGTCCTCTTCCGCGGCCGCCGCGAGAGCCTCGTGCTTGGCTGCCTCTTCGGGCGACGGCATCCCCGACACCGCCGCCCCAGGATCGTTGACGCCGAACCGCGATTGTCCGAAGCGTGCCTGACCGAAGCGCGGCCCCGGCACCGGTGGCTCGCCGTCGGGGTCGGGGCCGGGGTCGGGGCCCAGCTGATCGCGGCTGACCGCGGAGCTGTCGAGGATGAACCCGTCGCTCTGCTCGTGAGGTGGTACCGACCACCCGGTGCCAGGGGCCGACGGTACCGGTTGAACCTTCTGCACCCGACGACCGGGCACGCCACCCGACGCAGTGATGCCGGGACGCATCGGGCCCGGCTGCCTCGGCCGGCGGGCCGAGGCATGACCGAGATCGTTCGCCTCGGCCACCTCGAGCAGGTGGAGCGAACCGCGCGCCGCCCACCCGAGCAGTTCCTCCGGCAGCGACGTCGGATGGTTCGCTGTCTCATGGGCGGCCTTCATCTTCCGGAGTTCATCGACCGACCATTGGTCGCACGACACCTTGTCGACGAGCCGATGATGTGTCGGGCACATCAACAGCAGATTCTCGAACGCAGCCCGCTCGCTGTCGGTCATCGACGGATCGAACCGGCAACCCTTCGGGTTCGCCGCACAGATGTGAGCGATGTCGCCCATCACATGCTCCGCGTCGACGAAAGCCAACGGCACCTTGCACTCCGGCATGTAGCACTGGTTACCCGACAGAGCCCACAACCGCTTGATGGTCGGGATCGAGTAGCCGCGCGCGCTCACCCCGAGCACGCTAGATCCCAGATGCTCCGCCGGACTGCTCGCAGACACGGGGTGCGTCGTCCGAGGTGGGGGTCGGCCCGGACCGGTGCACATACGTCGCGACGACACACCGCACCGAGGAGCAACGATGACCGACACCGCCCCGCACCAGACCGAACTTCCGCACGTCAGTCGCAGCGGCGAGTTCCCGGCGCACATGCCCGACACCGGCGAACGAGTCCCAGCCGACCCCTCG
>CALMLJ010000399.1 GCA_937868025.1 uncultured Acidimicrobiaceae bacterium | reverse complement strand
GGGCGCTCCTCGACTGGACGACCCCGGGGCTGCTCGGCAGCGTCGAGACGTTCCGACGGCGCATCTCGATCCCGATCGAACGCGATCGGGACGAGGACGTCACCGCCCGGTTCGGTCGCATGATCGCTCCGTTCCTGCTGCGACGCCGCAAGGACGACCCGGCGATCGCGCCCGAGCTGCCGCCGAAGACCGAGACGGTGCACACCGTCTTGCTCACACCCGAGCAGGCGGGGCTCTACAAGGCGACGGCCGACGCCATCCTCGAGCAGATCTCGACCTCGGCCGGCATCGCCCGCCGAGGGTTGGTGCTCAAGCTCCTGACCGCGCTGAAGCAGATCTGCAACCATCCAGCGCATTACCTGGCGCAGGCCGGTCCGCTGCCCGCTCGATCGGGCAAGCTCGAGGCCTTCGACGAGCTGGTGGGAGCCATCACCGAGGCGGGCGACTCCACGCTGGTGTTCACCCAGTACGTGGTGATGGGAGACCTGCTCGTCGATCGCCTCACCGAACTCGGTATCGAAGCGCGGTTCCTCAACGGCTCGGTCCCGCTCTCGAAGCGGTCGGTCATGGTCGACGACTTCCAGGCGGGTCGCTTCCCGGTGTTCGTCATCTCCTTGAAGGCCGGCGGAACGGGCCTCAACCTCACCCGGGCGACGCACGTGGTGCACTACGACCGGTGGTGGAACCCCGCCGTGGAGAACCAGGCGTCGGACCGTGCCTGGCGCATCGGGCAGGACCGTCCGGTGCAGGTGCACCAACTCATCTCCGAGGGCACGTTGGAGGAACGCATCGCCACCGTTCTCGACGCCAAGCAGGCGCTCGCGGACGCGGTGGTCGGCTCGGGCGAAGCGTGGCTCACCGAGCTCGGCAACGACGAGCTGGCGGCCCTCGTCGAACTGGGCCAGGCCGGGACGGGTGACGCCTGATGCCGCCGCGGTTCGAGTTCTCGACGTCGTGGTGGGGGCAGGCCTGGGTGGACGCGCTCGAGAGCTCGGCGCGCCTCGACCCCAGCCGCCTGGGTCGGGGTCGCTCCTACGCCCGACAGGGTGCCGTGGGTGCCCTCATGATCGACCCGGGCCGAGTCCGCTCGCGGGTATCGGGATCCCACGGTCGGCACTACGTGACCGAGGTCGAGGTGCGCCGGATCCCCGATGCGGCGTGGGATCCGGTGGTCGACGCGTTGGCGTCGAAGTCTGCCCACGCCGCAGCGCTCGCCGACGGCGAGCTCGACCCCGCCATCGTTGCCGACGTGCGGGCGGCCGGTATCGAGCTGCTGCCGGGTCCCGGCGATCTCCGGCCCCATTGCACCTGCCCGGACTGGGCGGAGCCCTGCAAGCACGCGGCCGCGGTCTGTTACCTCGTCGCCGCCGAGCTCGACCGCGACCCGTTCCTGCTGTTCCTCCTGCGTGGGCTGCCGCGTGAGGCGCTGGTGGCGATGATGGCGGAGCGGCGCCGCGGCGGCGCCGGCGGGGCGGGGGACGCGGTGCGCGGGGTCGTCGCGGCGACGGCCTGGGCGGGGTGGACCCTCGACGGCCGCGAGGACGCGGCGGAGGGGGACGCCGATGCGGCCCTGCCCCGCGCGCTGGCTCGGCACATCGCGACGCCGGCGCACCCGGGGCGTCCGGCGCCGTGGGAGGCGCGGATCGCGCCGGGTGATCCCGTCGATCCTCGACGCGTCGACGAGCTGGCCGAGGACGCGACCGACCGGGCGTGGCTGATGTTGGCCGATGCGGCTCCGTCGGGGCTCGCCGCGAGTGTGTGGGGAGATCTGGCCCGTCGCGCCGGCGCCGCCCATCCCCGCGAACTCGCGACGCTGGCCGCCAGAACCCGTCTCGCCACGTCCACCCTTAACGCGTGGGCTGCTGCGTGGGAACGAGGCGGCGATCTCGGTGTCCAGGTCGTGGCCGACGAGGACTCCTGGTCGATCGACCAGTCCCGCTTGGCGGCCGGTCGCGACCAGCTCGTCGAGATGGGGTTCCCCAAACGATCGGTCGCACTCAACTACGACAGCCTCGGCATGCCGAAGGGGGTCAAGATCGTGGTCGGGCCCGACGGTCGCTGGTACCACCTGCAGTTCCGCAGTGGTCCTCGCGGCACCCCCGACCAGGTGCACCTCGCCGCGGCACCGTCCGACGACATCGCTGACGTGATCGAGCCCCCGCTCGCCTGACCGTCCGGTTCAGTTCGCCGTCGGGATCTCGAAATCGAACGGGCTCATGAGCCACCGTGTCAGGTCGCCGGGGTGGTCGCCGTCGACGAGGAACCGGGCGAACTCGACACCGGGAAGATCGTAGGACAGCGATGCCTTCCCGGCGGTGAACACCCCCGGCGATGCGGCGAGGAGCACGGCGGTCGTTGCAACCGCCGCCGTCGCCCTGGACCCGGCGAGGCCGGTGAGCCGTGCGCCGTCGACCTTCGACAGCGTGCGCCGGCTCAGCACGGCCGCGCCCACGAGCAGGGGAGCGGTCGTGAGGGAGTACACACGAGTTTCGTCGAGGGTCGCGAGCATCGGAACGACGGCGAGGAGCGCTGCACCGCCGAGCAGCAAACAGTGGCGGCGGAGGTCATCGGGCCACGCTGCGCCCGACTTCGCGAACCGGATCGCGGTGACGGCGATGCCGATCCAGAGCGGTCCCCACAGGGCGTAGAGGATGACGCCGTTCGACTGGAGGTGGTGCTCGACGAATCCCGACACACCGAGGTCCAGGAACGACGTGCGAGGGGTCGTGATCACGATGTCGTTGACGCGCAGGTACACCTCGGTCACCGCCCGTCCGGCGGCGACGCCTCCGACGAGGGTCACCAGCTCGATCGAGACCCGTCGTCGTATCGGGTCGTCGGCACCGGCCTCGACGATCACGAGCCGGACGACCGTACCGACGAGGGCCGCAATCGCGCCCTGCTCGGCGTGGGTGAGGCCGAGCAGCACGGCGAGCGTGAACGCCGCGGGGCGACGACGGGCGACCACGATGCCGAGTGCGAGCGGGAACGTGAGAGCGTCGGGTTGACCCAGCCATTCCATGCACACCGTCAGCGCCGGAGATGCGGCCACGAGGATGCACAGAAGGCGGGCCACCTCGTAACCGAACCGCCGGTGGGCGACGACGATCACCGCGCCGAGGCCGAGGAGGAGCACCACGAGGTGGAGCCGGGCGTACTCATGTGGCTCGGTCTGTTGCAGGACGCGGGCGAGTGTCGGACCGGTGAGGTTGGTCAGCAGGTAGTCGCCGTCGAAGCCG
>CALMLJ010000398.1 GCA_937868025.1 uncultured Acidimicrobiaceae bacterium | reverse complement strand
TCCGCTGCAGCCACGCCACCGCCGTCGGTCCGATCGACGAGGACCAGCGCTTCTATCTCGAGAGTCGTGGTGTGCCTCCCGAAGCGGCCGAGCGGCTCGTGGTCAACGGGTTCTTCGAAGAGGTGCTCGACACCATCAGCGTGGCGCCGGTCGTCGAGCTCGTTCGCCCGCTCATCGCCGAGAAGCTGGGGACGGGCCGATGAGCGACCGCACCCCCCACTTCGAAGGAGACGCCCCCACCTACGGTCGCCCCAGCCGCCCCGAGGCAGCAGCCCCGGAGGCCCGCTCTGCGGCGTGCCCGCCGGCCGAGCCGGGCGAGCACCGGTTGTGTTCACTCGACGAACTCGTCGACGGAGGCGTCCGACGGTTCGACGTCGGTGATCGTGAGCTCGCCGTCATTCGGTTGGGATCGACGGTCTACGTCATCGGAGACCGCTGCAGTCACCAGGACATCTCGTTGGCGCTCGGCGAGGTCGACCCCGACGAGCTCGTCCTCGAGTGCCCCAAGCACGGGTCGGGGTTCCACCTCGAGACCGGGGAGCCGTCGTCGCTCCCGGCCACCCGTCCCGTTCCCGTCTACGACGTCGTCGTCTCCGACGGTGACGTGTCCGTTGTCATCCCGGAGGCCCAGTCATGAGTGAGCTCGTCGTCACGGACCTCCGGGCCGAGGTCGCCGGCCGTCCGATCCTGACCGGCGTGAACCTCACCGTCCGCAGCGGCGAGGTCCACGCGATCATGGGTCCCAACGGCTCCGGCAAGTCGACCCTCTCCCACGTGCTGATGGGCCGCCCCGGCTACACGGTGACCGGCGGGTCGGTCACCCTCGACGGCGTCGACCTCATCGGTCTCGCTCCCCACGAGCGCGCCCAGGCTGGCCTGTTCCTCGGAATGCAGTACCCGACGGAGGTGCCCGGGGTGTCGATCCAATCGGTCCTGCGCGAATCGCTGGTCGCCGCCGGCGGCAGTGGCGCCGACCTCGACGCCGATCTGCGCGCCGAGGCGGCTCGCGTCGGCCTCGACCCGGCGCTCGTCGGCCGGTCGCTCAACGTCGACTTCTCCGGCGGTGAGAAGAAGCGCAACGAGACGGTCCAGCTCGCGCTGCTTCGCCCGAAGTTCGCGATTCTCGACGAGATCGACTCCGGGCTCGACGTCGACGCCCTGGCGCAGGTCTCCCAGCGTGTCGAGGAAGCGACGTCGGAATGGGGTCTGGGCGTCATCGCCGTGACCCACTACAACCGGTTGCTCGAGAAGCTCCACGCCGACGTCGTGCACATCTTCGCCAAGGGTCGCATCCTCGAGTCGGGTGGTCCCGAGCTGGCCGAGTCGCTCGAGGAGAGCGGGTACGCGACGTGGGTCGAGGCGGCCGGCGGCGACGAGCTCGAGGCCGAGCCGGCAGCGGCCGAGGATCCGTTTGCCGATCCCTTCGCCGATCCGCTGCTCTGACAGAATCTCGTGTCGTGACCGATCCGTCCCCGACCGCTGAGCCCGGCATCGTCGTCAGCGGACAGGGTGCCGTCGCCGGGACACCCGACATCGCGTCGATCTCGCTTGGTGTTTCCGTCAAGCGAGGCCAGGCTCCGGCCGCGATGACGGACGCTGCCGCCGCGGTAACCCGTGTGCTCGACGCCTTGAAGGCGGCAGGCATTGCCGACTCCGACCTGCAGACGCGGGACTACGCCCTCACCCAGGAGTTCGCCTACCTCCCCGACGCGGCGCCCCGACCCGATGGGTTCCGGGTCACCAATACCGTCGTCGCGACGGTCCGTACCCCGGCGGACGCGGGAACGATCCTCGACGCCGCGGTCGCGGCGGGTGGCGACGATGCCGTCGTGCAGGGCATCTCGTTCGGACTCGGCGACGATGCCGCAGCGAAGATCGCGGCGCGAGACCTCGCGTTTGCCGACGCTCGCGCCAAGGCCGAGCAGCTGGCGCGGCTGTCGGGCAGGACGCTCGGTCGGGTGGTCTCGATCAACGAGACGTCAGGGTCGGCGGGATTCGGTCCGATGGTGCGGGTCAAGATGGCCTACGACGCCGCGAGCACCCCGATCCAGGCCGGGGAGATCGAGACGACCGTGACCGTCGACGTTCGGTGGGCGTTCGACGACTGACGCGACCGCTGGGCCGGTCAGGACGGCCCGTTGTCGCCGTCGGGCCCGCCGGCGCCGTTGACGAGTTGCAGCACGTAGAACGTGAGCAGCTCGGTCTCGGCGTTGTCGATGCTGACCTTGAGGTCGTGCGGGCCGAAGGCGGTCGCCGGGAATGGCCCGACGGGGAGCGCGAAGGGCACGTGGAGGCTCTCTCCGGGGAACAGGCCGCCGGGGTCGGCACTGGTCGCGATGGACAGCGCCG
>CALMLJ010000397.1 GCA_937868025.1 uncultured Acidimicrobiaceae bacterium | reverse complement strand
GGTTCGACGCAGCGTTGATCGGCTACCTGTTCGGGATCATCTTCATGGTGTTCGGCGTGATCTACCGCTACAGCGTGTGGGTGCGGCGTCCGTCGACGGCGATGTTGAACCGGCGCGGCTGGGATGCGTTCCGTCAGCGCAAGGCCCACAACGCCGCGGCGCTCCCATCGTTGGTCGCCACGCAGTTGTTGGCGCAGGGTTTCATCCGGCGCAGGTCGCGGGCCCGCTGGTTGGCGCACCAGCTGGTGTTCTGGGGGTGCATCCTCGCCGGGTTGATCACGTTCCCGCTCACGATGGGTCTGTTGCACTTCGAGAGCGTGGGCCAGCAGGGCGACCGGTACCAGGTGTTCGTGTCGCGTGTCGGGACAATGTCGTTCGACGCGGACAGCATGCTCGGTTGGACCATCTACCACGGGCTCGACATCGCCGCGGTCCTGGTGCTCGCCGGAGTGTTCATCTTCCTGCGTCGCCGGCTGCGCGACCCGGGCGCGTTGGCGGTGGAGCGCAGCGGTGACTTCCTCGCGCTCGCCGGCCTGTTCGCGGTGGCAGTCACCGGGTTGTTCCTGACGGTGTCGAGCATCTGGCTCGAGGGTCGTTTCTATGCGGCGTTGAACACGCTGCACGCGCTGACGGTGATCCTCGGGTTGATGTACATCCCGTTCGGGAAGCTGTTTCACATCTTCCAGCGCCCCGGCAACCTCGGGGTCGCGTACTACAAGCGGGCCAACGCCGAGGGTCCGGCCGCGGTCTGCCGGCGCTGCGGTGACGAGTTCGCAAGCGCCCAACAGGTCGCCGACCTGCAAGCGATCCTGCCGCAGCTCGGCTTCGACTACGACGCTGCCGACGGCGCCGGGAGCTACCAGGACACGTGTCCCAAGTGCCGCCGTGCTCAGCTGGCGTTGGCGCAATCGGCGCGTGTGGGAGGTTTCGGCTGATGGCACGTCCACCGATCACCGATGCGGAGTTGATCCGCCGGTACGGGCCGCACCTCAACGAGATGCCACCCGGCGGCTGGAACGCCGGGATCGAGATCGATCGCGTCGTCGACACGCACTGCTGTTTCTGTGGTCAGCAGTGCGGCATCAAGTTGAAGGTGCACGGCAACGAAGTGGTCGGGTTCGAGCCGTGGTACGACTTCCCGTTCAACGAGGGCAAGCTGTGCCCGAAGGGCGTGAAGCGGTACCTGCAGGGCAGCCATCCCGACCGGGTGGTGTATCCGATGGAACGCGACGAGTCCGCCCCGGGCGGGTTCCGGCGGGTGTCGTGGGACCATGCGCTCGACCGGGTGGTCGCGGAGATCCGTCGGATCCAGGCCGCGTATGGTCCCGACTCGTTCGCGATGTTGTCCGGTGTCTCGTTGACGAACGAGAAGAGCTATCTGATCGGCAAGTTCGCCCGTCTTGCGTTGGGCACGGCGAATCTCGACTACAACGGCCGCTACTGCATGGTGTCCGCCGGGGCCGGGAACAAGAAGGCGCTCGGGATCGACCGGGCCTCGAACCCGTGGAGCGACATCCCACTGGCCGACGTGGTGTGGACCGCGGGCACGAACATCGCCGAGACGTTCCCGATCACGACGAGCTACATCTGGAAGGCCCGCGACCGCGGTGCGCGTCTGATCGTGCAAGACCCGCGCGTCGTGCCGCACGCCCGCACCGCCGACCTGTTCCTGCCCGCGCGCCCGGGTACCGATTCGGCGTTGTTCGGGGCGGTGCTGTACGAGTTGATCCGCCACGACTGGCTCGACCACGACTTCATCGACGCGCACACCAACGACTTCGACCAGGCCGCCGCAGCGGTTGCCGACATGACCCCGGCGTGGGCGGCCGACATCACTGGCGTGCCGGCAGCGCGGATCGAGCAAGCGGCGGAGTGGTGGGGGACGAGTGCGACCGGGATGCTGCTGCACGCTCGCGGGATCGAACAACACAGCAAGGGCGTCGACAATGTCCTCGCAGCCATCAACCTCGGGCTCGCCACCGGCAAGTACGGCAAGCCGGGATGTGGAGTCACCACGATCACCGGTCAGGGCAACGGACAGGGCGGTCGCGAACACGGTCACAAGTGCGATCAGCTCCCTGGCAACCGCGACATCACCAACCCCGAGCACCGGGCCCACGTCGCATCGGTATGGGGATGTGACATCGATGAGATTCCCGGCAAGGGCATCCCGGCACTCGAGATCATCGAGGCCATCCACGCCCGCGAGATCAAGGGGCTACTGTCGATCTGCTTCAACCCGCTGGTGTCGTCGCCGGACTCGAAGTTCACCCGCGAGGCACTCGACAAGCTCGAGTTCTACAGCGTGATCGACTTCTTCGTTTCCGAGTCGGGCCATCACGCCGATGTCATCCTGCCCGGTTCGCTCCACGAGGAAGACGAAGGCACGTCCACCTCGGGCGAGGGCCGGATCATCAAGATCAACGCCGCAGTGGAACCACCTGGCGAGGCCCGGCGCGACTGGGAGATCCTCGTCGACATCGCCGATCGCCTCGGGCGTGGCAAGTACTTCCCCTACACCGACACACGACAGATCTTCGAGGAGCTGCGACTCGCGTCCGCCGGCGGCACCGCTGATTACCGGGGGGCGACGTGGGAGCGGATCGAAGCCGAGTATGGGTTGTTCTGGCCGATTCCTGAGGACGGCCATCCGGGTACCCCACGCCTGTACGAGGGCGGCCGCTTCTACCACCCGGACGGTCGAGCGAAGTTCCATGCGGTGGCGTACCGGCTCCCCGGCGAAGTGGTCGACGACGACTACCCGGTGTGGCTCACCACCGGGCGGGTCGTCAGCCAATATCTCTCAGGTACGCAGACCCGCCGCATCGCCGCGCTCGTCGCCCAGTACCCCGAGCCGCTGTGCGAGATGCACCCGCAACTTGCCGCGCGCATCGGCGTAGCCGACGGCGACCTCGTCACTGTCACCTCACGACGAGGAACGATCACGCTGCCCGCCCATGTCGTCGCCACGATCCGCCCCGACACGGTGTTCATCCCGTACCACTGGCCGGGTGACAAGGCGGCCAATCAGCTCACCCAGCGTGTGGTCGATCCGATCTCGAAGATGCCCGAGTTCAAGGTGTCTGCCGTGCGCGTGGAGCCTGCCGGCGGTCGGGTCACGACAACCGATGTCCGCGACTTCGATCTGCAGGGCGGAGCATCATGAGCGTCGACGTCCGCTACGGCATCGACGACTCGCCGGTGTTCGTGATCGACCAGAG
>CALMLJ010000396.1 GCA_937868025.1 uncultured Acidimicrobiaceae bacterium | reverse complement strand
GGGGACCCCCGGGGACCGAACTCGGGTGGTCCGGCGCGGGCCGGGTAGCGTGGCGCCCCGATGAACCGACCCTCCGACCCCATCTCCGGCTCGTCCCCGACCGCAGCGATCCCGCATCCCGGTCTCGGCGTCGGTCCCGTCGGCGTCCGGAGGGCACGCGTCGGCGAGCTCGATGCCGGGGTCGTCGCCATTGCCGGCCCGGGGGGCGTCGCGTCGTTCGCCGGGTCGGGCACCCGGGTGTCGTGGTGGGTGGGCGCCGAGGACCGCTGGCATCGTCCGGAGGCCGAACCGTCCACCCGTGATCGCCTCGTCGATGGGACACCGGTGGTCGAGTCGTCGGTGCGGATCCCGAGCGGCAACGCCATCGGCCGGGTCGCGGTGGCGCGGGTCGGCGGGGTGGCGCGCCCGTCGGTCGTGTTCGACGTGGAGAACTCGTCGCCGATCCCCGTCGCCTTCGCGTACGTCGTCGAGTCCTCGGAGCGAATCGAACTGACCGATGACGGCATCGACGTCGACGGGGTCGGCCGGCTGGTCCTCACCCGTCCCGCCCTCGGGTACGCGGCGTCGGCGACCGCAGCGGACCTCCTGGCCGTGCTCGAGGCGGGAACGATGACGCCCGACCGACCGGTGTGGGGCCGACCGGGGGCCGTGGCCGTGCTCGTGCCGCTGCCCCACACCGCGCACGCCGTCGCGACGTTCACCCCCGGAGCGCAGACCGCCGATGTGTCGGCGCTCGCCGATCGCGGCTCGGTTCCGGCCCCGGAGCGGATCGTGGCCGGCTGGGCGACCCACCTCACCGGCACGCCGCGGCTCGAACTCGACCCGTTCCACCGTGCCGCCTTCCTCGCCGCCGAGTGCGACGTGATGTTGGGGTACGACGATGCCGCCGCTCCGACGTCGGGGGCCGATGTTGCGCTGACGCTCGGTCTCCTCGCCGAGGCCTCGGGCCGGATGGGCCGGACCGATGACCCGTCCGCCCTGGTGGACCTGCTCGAACGGCAGCGGGCGAACGGCTCGATCGCCGCCGCCGACCCCGTCGCCGCCACGCTGCAACTGCTCCGCGCGTGCAGTGCCTGGTGGGCAGGCGGCGCCGACCGATCGTTCTGCGAGCTGTACCTCGGGCCCATGGCGGACGCCGTCCGGTGGCTCGACAAGCGGAAGCGCCGTGACGCGGTGGCGTCCGCGATCGGGGCGCGCGGCGCTCTCCTCGGCGCCGCGGCGACCTTCGCCGAACTGGGTGAACCCGACGTGGCCGCCGCGGTCGGCGCTGCCGCCGACCGATTGGGAGCGTTCGCTCCCGAACTGCCGACGGCGGCCGGTCTCCTCGAACGGTTGGCCGACGGCCTCGCCTGGACCGAGGTCCCCGCCGACGGCTCCGACAGTGCGCCCGACGTCGGGGCCAGCGCCCGTTTCGTCGTCGCGACGACGAACGAGGCCGTCCGTGACGATGGCGACGCCCTCGCGATCCTGGCCGGATGGGATGTGCGCCTCGCCGGACAGCCCTTCGAGGCCCACGACCTCCCGACCCGCGCCGGACTCCTGTCCTACGGACTGCGGTGGCACGGCGAACGTCCCGCCCTGCTGTGGGAGATCACGCCCTGGCCGGATCGTCCCGCCGCCACCGCCGTCACCCTGACGGCCCCGGCGCTCGACCCGGCATGGTCGGCAACGTCGGCGGTCGGCGAGGCGCTCCTGGCGGCGCCCGCTGGCGCGAGTCGCATTATCGCGGACAACGCTGAGCGGGCCGAGGCGGCGGCGCGCCTGTTGCCCGACGACCCGACCCAGCAGCCGTTCCAGGCGTTCCACCACGACAACACCCCCGATGCCCCCGTCGTGCCGTCGCCCTCCGACGATCCGCTGCCCCCGGGCGGTAGCTTCAGCTGAGCATCGGGCTCGGCCCGCCGGCGGAGGGGAGGTCGTCACGTGGAGCTGGTGTCGTGCCCGACCTGTCACGCGGCGGTGGAACCGTCGGTCACCTCGTGCCCACTGTGCGGGACCGCGATCGTCTCCGCGCCCCCGTCCCGGTTCGGTCCACCCGTGCTCCCCACCGCCGCGCCGAACCTGGCGGGATGGGGCGCCGCGCCGGTCCCGCCGGGGCGGGGCGCCGGTCCATCGCCCGTCCCGGCTCCCATCGCACCAGCGCCGGTTCCCTCGGCGCCGACGCGGCGTCGCCGTTCTGTCGCCCGACTGCTCCTGCCGGTCCTCGTGGTGGTGGCGCTCGGCGCTGCGGCCATCACGTGGTGGTCGACCCGGTCCGACGGGAACGGCACGTGGGAGACGGTGACCACCGCGTCGGGCCGGTTCCGCGTCGAGCTCCCCGAGACCCCGGTCCGCACGACCGAACCGGTCGACGTGACCGGGCGTCCTCTCGTGGTCGATCTCCTGCGCACCGGGGATCTGAGCGTCGACGAGGTGGCTGCGGGCACGATGTTCGTCGAGGTCGACCTCAGCTCCGACCCGATGATCGCCCAGCTCGCCACCGACCCGGCCCTCGCTCCGGCACTCCTGTACGCCCAGGCCGGGACGGTGTTCTCGACCGCCGGTATGGAACTCGGACCGGTGGAGCCGGCCACCTCATCGCTCGGTCCGGCCATCGGCCTCAGCGGCACGGTGCCGGGCTCAGGCCTCGTGGCCCGGGGCTGGATGGTCGGCACCGAGGGCGCGGTGCTCGCCGTGCTCGTGATCGAACCCGACGGTGGGGCCGCGACTGCGACGTCGGTGCGCGATCGGATCGTCGCGTCCGTCGCCCCGGTCTGACCCCGAGTTCGCCTCGGTCCGACCCCGAGTCGCCTCGGCGCGTCGCCGAGGCCGTGCCAAGCTGAACGCCCATGAGCGATCTCGCGCCCGACGCCTCCTCGACTGCGCCGCCCGCTGGGTTCGCGCCCCACCGATCCGTGACCGAACTCGCGTCGGCGCTGTTCGGGTCGGTGTCGAGCACCATCAAGGGCAAGCCCGATGGTGTACGCCTTGCCCTCACCACGCTCTTGAGCGGCGGCCACCTGTTGTTGCAGGACCTGCCGGGTACGGGCAAGACGCTCCTCGCGAAGTCGCTCGCCGTCGCCATCGGCGGCGAGTTCGGTCGGGTGCAGTGCACCCCCGACCTGCTGCCGTCGGACATCACCGGCACGTCGGTGTTCCAACCGCAGCAGGGCACCTGGCAGTTCCGGCCGGGCCCGTTGTTCGCCGACGTCGTCCTGATCGACGAGGTCAACCGTGCGTCGCCACGAACCCAGTCGGCGCTCCTCGAGCCGATGGAGGAGCGGCAGGTGAGCGTCGACGGCGCGACCTATCGCCTGCCGCCGGCATTCTTCTGCATCGCCACCCAGAATCCGTCGGGCCAGCTCGGCACGTTCCCGCTGCCCGAGAGCCAACTCGACCGGTTCGCGATGACGGTGTCGCTCGGCCTCCCCGATCGTGACGCCGAGCGCGAGATCATCACCGGCCGTGGTGGCATCGACCAGCTCCCAGCGGTGCGGCCCGTCACCACGCCCGCCGAGGTCGCCACCGCGATCGCCGCCGTGCACCACCTCCACTGCGCCGAGTCGGTCGTCGAATACGTCCTCGACCTCGTCGCCGCCACTCGGACCGATCCCGTGATCGCCACCGGGGTGTCGCCGCGGGTGTCGACCAGCCTGTTGGGCATGGCCCGAGCCCACGCCGTGCTGTCGGGACGCGACTACGTCACTCCCGACGACGTGCAGTACGTGTTCGTACCCGGGTGCGCGCACCGCGTCTCGCTCCACCAGGGCGTCGACGTCGAGGCGGCGTGGCCGGTCCTCCTCGGCATCCTGGGCCGGGTCCCGGTGCCACGTTCGTGAACCGCGCCGCTCGGGCCGGACGGTCCACGGTCGTGCGGCGGACGGTCGTGCGGCCCACGGCCTTCGGGGTGACGGCGACGGCGGTCGCGGTCGCCGTGTTCGCCGCCCGGTCGAGCATCAACGAGCCGGCGTTGGCGGGGCTCGTGTGGACGGTGTTCGTCGGGCTCGTCGTCGTGGGGGCGGTGTGGCCGCTGGTCGTGGTGCGGTTCGTGCGGATCGAGATCGTCGACGTTCCGACCGACGCCGTCGCCGGCATTGCGTTCGGTCTGGGAGTCCGGGTTCGGTCACCCGGCCTGGTCGACACCCTGGCGTTGCGGATCGACGGGACCGAGCCGTGGTGGTCGGTGCCGTCGGGGGCCGCAGCGGTCGAGCTGACGCTGGGTCGCTCCGTCGTCGAGTCGCTGGTGGTGACCATGTCGACCGACGGACCCCTCGGCATGTTGTCGGTGTCGCGCCGGGTCGAGGTGCCGCTCACCGTCCCGCTCTTCGTCGGCCCCGACCCGGTGCACCGCCCGTGGACCCCACCGGTCGGGCCGGAGACGGGGAGTGACGAGGCGGCCGGTGCAGCCGCCCACGGCGGTGACGAGGTGCGGTCGGTGCGCCCGTACCGGTCGGGCGACCCCGCCCACCTGGTGCACTGGCCGTCGTCGGCCCGCGTCGGGTCGCT
>CALMLJ010000395.1 GCA_937868025.1 uncultured Acidimicrobiaceae bacterium | reverse complement strand
ACCGAGTGCGCACCGCGCATCCGCGTCAACGCGATCGCCGTCGGCTCGACGGCGACGAGCGCGCTCGACATGGTCCTCACCGACGACGGGCTCCGCACCGCGATGGAGGACAACACGCCGCTTCGCCGTCTCGGCGATCCGCTCGACATCGCCCTCGGGGTGCTCTACCTCAGCTCCCCCGCCGGCTCGTACCTCACGGGCAAGATCCTCGAGATCGACGGCGGCCTCAACGCGCCGAACCTCCTGTTGGGCCTGCCGGACCTATAGGACGGCGCTCAGTTCAGGCAGAACTCAGCGACGATTCGTGACCCGTCGAAGTGGACCCGCACGGGGAACCCGCCTCCGCCGTCGTCGGACTCGTTCCACCCGGTGATGCCGCCGTCGTAGGTTCCGTCAGGTGCCGTTCTCAGATCCTCGGGCCGATCGCGGTGGGTCGCGCCGGGCGAATCGGTGACCTGGTCGACCCACTGGGCCAGGGCGTCGTACGGGTCGTCGATCGACGAGTCCGGAACCAGCAGATACTCCCCGCACGGTTCACCGTCGACGGGCGCTGTGATGGCGAACCCGTCGGGCGGCTCGACCGGTGCGGCCCACTCAGCGCCCGAACAGGCCGAGGTCCCGCCGGCCACGGCGGTGACCACGACCGCGACACCGAGCGCGACGCGCTTCACCCGCCGACGGTCGCGATCGTGGTCGACGACTGGGTGGCGGCCTGCGACTGCGCGTTGATGAGGCCCTCGATCCGAGCCTGCTCCGCCTTCGCCGTCGTCTGGCGGGCGAGCAGGTCCTTCGCCGCCACCGGCGTCACCACGTCGATCCGGTTGCCCTTCAGGCATCCGACCACGTCGTCCTCGGTCTCGCCCACGTCGATGCGGTCCCTGCCGACGGCGAGATCGACGAACTCGGCCGTCGACCGACCACCCAAGACCGCGTCGACGACGCAATCGGTCTCGGTGTCGGTGAGACCGATTGCGTCGGCACTGATCCGGTAGAACGCCTCGAGCATCGTTCCGACGCTCGCACCGTCGATGTCGGGTGCGGCCGACGCGTTCGGGGTGCCCGGCGCCGCCGATGGATCGCGAGAGCTGTCGATCCGGGCCACCGACTCAGGTGAAGCACACCCGCGGGTCGCGGCCTCGACCCGCGGGAAGTCATACGGAAGGCTGTCCAGGCGTACGACGGGGGTCGACGCGAACACCTCAGGAGTGACGATCCCCACCGTCGCGTCGACCGCACAGGCGGCCTCGGCCCAGGCGTAGCCCTGCAGCGCGTACTTGACCTGCAGGTACGTTCGACCGAGTTCCTCACCGATCACGGCGGCCGGGTCGAGGCGCTCGACCGCATTGGCGAGGACCTGCGCCGGCGTGTCGCTGAGATTGAGAGCGTCGAGCGACTCCTGCGCCGTCTCGGGGGCGGAGTCGTCGTCGCCCGAACACCCGGCACCGAACGACGCGCCGACGACGAGGACGGCGCCGCAGGCCAACAGACGGCGGACGGTGGAACGGGAAGTCGAGTTCACAGGCGACGACGATAGGTGAGCGGACCGGCGGCCACTCCGGCACGCGCCGCCGGCCGACCACACGTACAGTTCCCGCGATGCCGCTGGTGAGCTTCGCCCGACACCTGGCCGACCTCGCGTCGGCCGCCCCCGCAGCGATCGCGGTCACCGACGATCGGCGCAGCGTCGACCGTCGGCGTCTCAACCGCGAGGCAGCAGCACTCGCCGATCGCCTCCGCTGCCTCGGTGCCGGCCCCGGCGACTTCGTCACGATCGCCCTCGGCAACGGCATCGAGTTCGTCGAGGCGTTCATCGCGTGCTGGATGATCGGCGCCATCCCCCAGCCCGTGTCGTCGAAGTTGCCCGACGCCGAGCTCGACGCCATCGTCGAGCTCGCCGGTTCGGCCGTCGTCGTCGGACGGGTCCACGCCGGCCGTCCTTCGCTGGCCACCTGGGACGGCGCCGCGGTCGACGACGACGCCACACTCCCCGACCCGTCCACCTACGACGACGTCGTGTCGCCGTCGTGGAAGGCGCCGACATCGGGCGGCAGCACCGGTCGTCCGAAGTTGATCGTGCACGGCGACCCGTCGCTGCTCGACCCCGACGCCGAGCCCATCTTGCTGATCCAACGGGACGGGTGCCTCGTGATGCCCGGTCCGATGTACCACAACGGTCCGTTGTCCTGGACGCTGCTCAGCCTGCTCGCCGGGAACCACGTCGTGGTCACCGACCGCTTCGACGCTGCGCGAACGCTCGCGCTCCTCGAGGAGCATCGGGCGAACATGGTGTACCTGGTCCCCACGATGATGAAGCGAATCTCGCGGCTCCCCGCCGAGGTTCGCGAGTCCGCGGACCTCTCGGCCCTCCAGGTCGTGTGGCACCTCGCCGAGCCGTGCCCGGCCTGGCTCAAGGAGGAGTGGATCGAGTGGCTGGGCCCGAAGCGGATCTGGGAGCTGTACGCCGGCACCGAGAACCAGGCGTCGACCGTGATCCGCGGCGATCAGTGGCTCGAGCATCGAGGGTCGGTCGGGCGCGTGTCGTCCGGCGAGATGGCCGTGTTCGATGCCGACGGCGCGGCCCTTCCACCCGGAGAGGTCGGCGAGATCTTCATGCGCCGAACTCCGGGGCTCGCTCCCTCCTACCGCTACGTCGGCGCCGAGCCCCGCACGATCGGCGATGGATGGGAATCGCTCGGTGACATGGGGTGGATGGACGCCGACGGCTTCCTCTACCTCGCCGACCGCAAGACCGACATGATCCTGAGCGGCGGCGCCAACATCTACCCCGCCGAGATCGAGGCCGCGCTCAACGAGCATCCGGCCGTCCTGTCGGCGGCGGTCATCGGCCTGCCCGACGACGATCTGGGCAACCGGGTGCACGCGATCGTCCAGACCGACCCCGACGCGATCGACGACGGCGCGACCGATGCCGACGATCTGCGGAATCATCTCAGCGATCGACTGGTTCGCTACAAAGTGCCTCGGTCGTTCGAGTTCGTCACCGAACCGCTGCGCGACGAGGCCGGTAAGGTCCGCCGCAGCCAGCTGCGCGCAGACCGCGTGACACCACCACCGACATCGACCCCCTCCCAGGAGACCCAGCAATGAGCATCTACGACCACGGCATCCAGGCACTCAACGGCACCGACAATCTGCTGGGCGATGTGGCCGGCAAGACGGCCCTCTTCGTCAACGTCGCCTCCAAGTGCGGCCTGACTCCGCAGTACGAGCAGCTCCAGGCGCTCCAGGATCGCTTCGGTTCCGACGACTTCACCGTGGTGGGGTTCCCGTGCAACCAGTTCCTCGAGCAGGAGCCGGGCACCGCGGATGAGATCGCCGAGTTCTGCAGTGTGAACTACGGCGTCACGTTCCCGCTGTCGGAGAAGATCGACGTCAACGGCGACGACAAGCACCCCCTGTTCGCCGACCTCGAAGCGGCCGCCGACGTCGCTGACGGTCACACCGGTGACGTTCGGTGGAACTTCGAGAAGTTCCTCGTGTCCGCGGACGGAGAGGTCGTCGGCCGGTTCGGCCCGACCGTGACGCCCGACGACCCCTCGATCGTCTCCGCCATCGAGTCGCAGCTGGCGTAGCCAACAACGCAACTCGGATCGGCCGGGGTACCGGAGCGGCAGTAGGGAGCGGAGCGACCGTACCGAGCGAAGGTGGCCCCGGCCTGGGAAGTTGACTGGGCGGTCAAGTAACGTTCGCCGCCATGTACGAATGGTCTGACGAACACCTGATGCTGCAGCAGGCGATGCGCGACTTCATCGCCAAGGAGATCCTCCCCATCAAGGAGGAGCTCGAGCACGGCGACCTGCCGCCGTACGACGTGCTGCGCAAGCTGTACAAGACGTTCGGCATGGACGAGATGGCGCGGTCGACGTTCGCCAAGCGCATCGCCCACGAGAAGGCGATCGAGGCCGGCGAACCCGTCGAGGACAAGCCGTCCCGCCACGGTGGCGGCGATGCCGGCTACACCCTCATCCCGATCATCGAGCTGTGCCGCCACTGCCCCGGCATGGTCACGGCCATGGGCGTGTCGGTCGGTCTCACGGCGTCGGCGATCCAGTCCAAGGGCACGATCGCCCAGAAGGAACGTTGGGTCCCCGAGCTGCTCACCCTCGAGAAGGTCGGCGCGTGGGCGATCACCGAACCCAACAGCGGCTCCGACGCCTTCGGTTCGATGCTGTCGACCGCCCGGCGTGACGGCGACGAGTACGTCCTCAACGGCTCGAAGACCTTCATCACCAACGGCCCCTACGCCGACACCATCGTGTTCATCGCCAAGCTCGACGAGGGCAACGATCCGAAGGACCGCAAGGTGCTGTCGTTCGTGCTCGACGCCGGCACGCCGGGTCTCGTGCAGTCCAAGCCGTTGCGCAAGATGGGCATGCACTCCTCGCCCACCGGCGAGCTGTTCCTCACCGACGTGCGCGTCGGCCGCGACCGCCTCATCGGCGAGACCGAAGACGTGTCGAAGGGCGGCCGCGACGGCGCCAAGGCCACGTTCCAGCAGGAGCGCTCCGGCGTGGCGGCGATGGCGCTCGGCATCATCGAGCAGTGCCTCGAGGTCTGCGTCGAGTACGCCAAGGAGCGCGTCCAGTTCGGCCAGCGCATCGGGGACTTCCAGCTGATCCAGCAGAAGCTGGCGAAGATGGAGGTCGCTCGGATGAACGTGCAGAACCTGGTGTTCCGCACGATCGAACTGTCGAAGGCCGGCAAGACCATGACGTTCGCCGAGGCATCGGCGATGAAGCTGTACTCGGCACAGATCGCGACCGAGATCGCGCTCGAAGCGGTGCAGCTCCACGGCGGCAACGGCTACATGGCCGAGTTCCAGGTCGAGCAGCTCGCCCGCGACGCCAAGGTGCTGCAGATCTACGCCGGGACCGACGAGATCCAGACCGTGGCGATCGCCCGGGCCCTGTTGGCGTAAGCACCGTCACAGTCCCGAGCCCGCGCTCCCCAGGGAACGCGGCACAATGGGCCGATGTTCGGCAAGCGGCGAGGCCCAGCCCTGAGGTTCCGTCTCTTCGGCACGCCCATCCGCATCGGCATCGGCTTCCCGATCACGATCGTCGCCGTCCCGCTCCTCCTGCTGGGCGAGCGTGGTCGCGACCCCCGGTTCCTCCTCGCGTGGCTGGCGCTCGTCACGGTGTCGGTGCTCGTCCACGAGGGCGGTCACGTCGCCGCGCTGCGTATGTACGGCTTCCGCCCGGAGGTGTCGCTGAACGCGTTCGGCGGCCTCACCTCCACCGAGGACACCGGCCACCTTCGCCCCTCCCGGTCCATCCTCGTCTCGCTCGCCGGGCCGGCCGCCGGCATCGCGCTCGGCATCACGATCGAGTCCGCGCTCGTGCCGATCGGCGGGCAGGGGGTGCTGTGGCTGCGCTCGGCGTCCTGGCTCGTCAACATCGGCTGGAGCCTCGTGAACCTCCTCCCGGTCATGCCGCTCGACGGCGGCCACGTGGTTCGGGAACTCGTCGAGGTGGCGTCGCGCCGACGGGGCGTCACCATCTTCTGGCTGGCCGCCGGCCTGACCACGGCAACACTCACCGCCTGGTTCCTCGTGAGCCCCGGACACCGGTTCTGGGTAGCAATCGTGGCTGCCCTGATGGTCGCCACCAACATCCGCTACTTCGCGATCACCGAGCGCCAGCTCAAGGCGCAGGCGATCGACGTCGCCCACGAACAACTCATGGACGGCGACCTCGATGCCGGCATCGCCACCCTGCTCCCGGTCGCGCTGTCACACGAATCGGCGCTCGTGTCCGACCAGGCCTACACCACCCTGGCATGGGCCCTTCTCCACCAGCGTCGCTTCGTCGACCTGTGCCAACTCAACGCGTCGCGGTTCCACGTTCAGCATCGAGACCTGCTGGACGGGGCGACGGCTTGGTACCGGGGTGACCTCTACGGCGCCTTCAACCACGTGTCGACAGCGCTGGCCGACGGCCGCGTCGAACCTCCGGACACCTACTTCTCCCGCGTGTTCGGCCGCATCGGTGAGATGGAACGCCTGGCGCACCACATCTCGATGCTGCCGAGCGATGCATCGAACCGGGCAGCCGTCCGACTGCGGTCGGGCCTCGCTGCGGCCGGCGCCGCAGCCTGACGCGACGGATCAGCGAACGATCATCGCCACGAGGGTGAAGTGGCAGACGCCCGCACCGACGGTGAGCGCGTGCCAGACCTCGTGGTATCCGAACACCGCCGGCGAGAAGTTGAGCCAGCGCTTGCCGAGGATGACGGCACCGACGGTGTAGAGGATGCCGCCGCCGAACATCAGCAGCATGCGTCCGAATCCGAGTTCGGAGACCAGCTGCGGCAACGCGATCATCGCGGCCCAGCCCATCACGACGTAGAGCCACGACCCCGACTTCCCGCCGGCGGCCGTCACGCGGACCATCTTCATGATGATGCCGGCGAGCGCCGTGACCCACATGACCACGAGCATGGGGATGCCCCACACCCGCGGGAGCACCAACAGGCAGAACGGGGTGTACGACCCGGCGATCAGCACGAAGATCATCGAGTGGTCGGCTCTGCGCCACCACTTCACGGCGTTCTCGGAGTGGGCGAACAGGTGGTACGAGGAGCTGGTGAAGAACAGGCCCGCCATCGACGCCCAGTAGACGGCGACAGCGACCCGGGCGGCAGCAGTCGTCGCGCCGGCAAGCAGCCAGAGACCAGCCGGGAGCGAGAGGAAGAACGCGACCTGATGGATGCGGCCCCGCCAGACGGGCTTCGGGCCGTAGGCACCGAAGATGCGCATCTCCCGGACACGGGCCATCGCGCTGCCGAGATCCCCGGTGGTCGACGGTGCGTCCTCTGCCAACTCGCTTCCCGCCATCATGTCCCCTGCCGAATCCGATCCCCAGCCACTCCGGCGGTCGGCCGGGCGAGCGAAGTTGTAGTGATAACACGCCGTGGCGAGGTCGCCAAGGGCATGATCGGCAGGTTCGGGAGGGTTCTGAGCAAGTTCATCGGCACGAGAGCGCGATGTCACCCATCAGACGTCGACGGGACCCCGATCGGTCACGTCCGGCTGGCGGCCGGTGCGCAGGGGCGAGAGGGGGGCGTCGGCGAGCAGGATGCGTTCGCGACCCGTGACGGTACTTCGCATTCCTCGCCACCACGCCGCGGGTCCACCCCCACCGCCGGCATCGTTCTCAGCTTCGAACTGCGCCCACGAGGCCCAGGATGGGAACGACCAGATCAGGATGCACTCGTCGTCGTCGGCCATCGCCCGCCGGAACGCGCCCACCAGCGACCACCCCGCGGCCGAGTGGGCGTCGATGCCGCCGTCCCGCACGGCGTCGAGGAGCTCCCCCGCCGTGCCGGGCCGACACCGGACGATCTCGTGGGCGTAGCCGGCGGGAGGACGGTCGCCCACCCGGCTCGTCAGCTCGCCGATCGAGGGCGACCAGTCCGGGGCAACGAGGATTCGGTCGAACCCACCGCTGCGGAACTCGGCCGCCTCGGCCCACCAGTCGGCCAGGGACGGATCCTGCAGGCCGGAGCCGGTCAGCTCCACCTCGAAGTTGTGGCCCAACGCCGCCCAGTCCTCGTACTCCCAGAGGTTCACGACCTGTGGCCAGCGTCCCGTCGAGCCGACCACGCCCCACACCCCGAAACACAACTGGTTCCGCTCGGCCCGGCCGATCGGACCCCAGTTCGCGGTCATGTGATACATGTACCTCGCCCGGTTGTGGCCGAGGATGTCGATGAACTCGTGGATGTAGACGCGGGGTCCTGGCACCCGGCCAACCTAGCGATGGGCGAAGGAGCATCGTGAGCCTGCGAGAGCGACTGCTGGAACTCGTCGTGAACACGACCGAGGAGTTCGTCGGGCGCTTCGCCCCCGGCTTCGACCTGCCCCACACCTTCGGTGGCCACCTCGTCGGGACCGACGCCGTCGCCGACGTGGCGTTCACACTCGGATGGCTCGGCGAGGCCGGTGTCGACACCATCGCCGGAGTCTCGATCGACGACGCCCTCCGCACCGTGCTCGCCCGCGTCGACGGCCCCGCGACCCACAGCTTCTTCTCGTACCGGATCGCCGAAACGCTGGCGCGCTACGGCACCTTCGACGACAACCGGTTGTTGGACGGCATGCCACGCGCCCACGTCGAGAACCTGCGGATCGCCTGCGACAGCACCGAGCTGCTGCCGCTCCTCGACGGCCTGCTGCCTCGCAACTACCTGGCGGTGCTCGCCCGCTGCGAACTCGGCCGCGCCCGCCTCGGGATCCTCGACGACCCGGCGGTGCTCGACGACCTCGTCGCACGGACCGCCGACCTGCTCGCCGGCAACCCCCACGGCTACCTCGACGAGTCCCACGAGGGCGCCGGACGGTTCGACATCTACGCGGCGGACATCTACCTGTTCTGCGAGCCGTTGGCTGAACGCCTCGGCGACGTCTGGCAACGCGGGGCGCGCAACGCCGTCGACCTCGTCGGCAGGATTGCCACACCCGACGGGAACGCGGTCACCTGGGGTCGATCGACGGGGGCGCTGTCGATTGCGCTCACGATCGAGCTCGCGGCCCTGGCCGCCCACCACGACCTCGCCGCCGACCCGGTGCGGTGGGCAGCGCTCGCGACGGCGGCGACCGCGTCGATCGAACCGTGGTTCGCCAACGGCGTGACCACCGCGCACCAGCACCGGGCACCCGAGGACTATCGAGGACCTCAGCGGCGACTGCAGATGACGTTCGACCTGCTCGGCAAATTGGCGGACGCTGCCGTCCGGCTCCCGAGCGCGTCGCCGGACACGACGTTCGCGGCCCCGCCGGTGGACGAGCTGATCGAGCTGTCGGATCGGGCCGCGATCTGGAACGTCTCGAACGAGCAGATCGGGTTCGTGCTCCCGCTCGTGTCCGGCCGATCCAGCGACTACCTGCCCTCCCCCCGCCGACCGGGACTCTTCGAGACACCAGTGGACTCGGTGCTCGCGTGCTTCGTCCCCATCGCCCACGTCGCGCCGCGGCCGCTCCAGAGTCAGGGCCGGTTCGTTCCGGGCGAGGTTCCGGCGTCGATCGGACGCAGCGGCGACGGTCGGCTCCAGGTGACCCATGACTCATTCGTCGCGACGCTGCCCATCGACGGCGCACCCAACGGTTCCCAGCGCTTGGGGGCGCGACGCGACGCGACCTACCGACTGGACGGGGGGTCGCTCCAGGTCGAGGAGCACCTGACGTTCGACGAGGCTCCGGCTGCGGTCAGCCTGCTCATCCCATCGACAGTCGACCGGCCGCTCCGAGTCAGCGCCGACGGGCCGGTGCGCGTCGGCACCACTGCCGTCGACGGCATGAAGGAATGGCAGGGAGCGTGGAGCGCGCTGGATGCCGTCACCGAGATCGAGATCGAACCGTCGACCGCCGTCTCGTTCGAGTGGAGCGTGACGCCCAAGTCGCGGGTGAGCCTGACATCGCCCGACGCCGGCTACGTGCGCACCGTGTACGACCCGATCTCGGATCGACTCGCCGGACGCATCGTCGAACGACCGTGGACGTCGGCACGCGAGGCCACCGACGTCGCCCACATCCACTGGCCCGAATGGTGCTTCGGCTACGGGACCAGCCTCGAGGAGCACAACCGCATCGCGGCCCGGTTGCGGCGGCAAGGGACGCGGATCGTGTGGACGCAGCACAACCTCACCCCGCACCTCGACGAGCCCGACGTCTACGACCCGATCTACCAGGTGTGGGCCGATGCCTGTGACCTCGCGATCCACCACTCGCAGTGGGGGCTCGAGCAGGTCACCGAGCGCTACCGGTTCGGCGACCACTGCCGCCATGAGGTCATCCCCCACCCTCACTTCGGGTCGTCGCTCACCGCGTCCATCGGCCTCGATCGCGACGACGCCGCCGAGCGCCTCGGTCTCTCCACCGGCGCCGACGCTCCGGCGATTCGCATCGGTGTGATCGGGGCGCCTCGCAAGGAGAAGTCGCTGGAGCTCGTGATGGACGCGGTCCGCCGGAGCCACCGCGACGACATCGAGCTGGTGGTCTGGTCGATGTCGTTCACCGACGTCGCGCCCGACGACCCCCGCATCGTGGCCTCGGTGTACGAGAACGTCGACCGCGACGTCTACGACCTCCGCCTCGCCGCCTGCGATGCGATCGCCCTCCCCTTCAGCGGCCACACCATGCTCGGAACCGGCACGACCTCCGACCTCGTCGCCGCCGGAATCCCCGGTCTCGTGTCGGACTGGCCCTACCTCTCCGAGCACCTCGGCGGCCTCGGCATGGCGATGGGTGTCGGCGTCGACGACTGGACCGCGGCGATCGACTCCCTCACTCCTGAAGACCTCGCCGAGGCCGCGGCGCACGCCCCCGAGCTGCAGGCTCGCTACGATCCGGCGCGCATCGGCCTGGCAACCGCCATCGCCATCGAAGCCCTGGGAGTGCAACGTGCCTGAGCCGACCGACACGACGTCCGGCACGAACCTGGTCGAACGCCTCCGGCCCAACCGCCGCATCACCGGGATGTCGGCGATCCTCCTGCCGTTCACGGCGAGCGGCGAGGTGGACTGGTTCGGCTTC
>CALMLJ010000394.1 GCA_937868025.1 uncultured Acidimicrobiaceae bacterium | reverse complement strand
GCGTCGATTCGGTCGCCGATGTGGGCGGTGGTCTCCGCCGGTTCCATGGCCCGGCCGCCGACGAGTTTGTTCAGGAGGTGGTCGAGGGCCCGGACCGGCGCGTACTTCGGCGGTTCGTCCTCCGAGCAGCAGGTCGGGAGGCACTGGATCATGGCGTCCCAATCGCCGTCGTGGAAGAACGCGATCGAGCGGCGCAGCGACGGGCCGTCCGTCGTCGCCGGCGGTGGCACGACCCGGTGCAACGTCGACACCCACCGGTCGTTCGACCACTGCGCCAACAGGTCACCCACGTTCACGAGGTACGCGCCCGGTTCGGGCACGACCCCGATCCACTCGCCACGCTTGTCGAGGAGTTCGAGGCCAGGCACCCGGTCGGCGTACAGCACCGTGATGATGCCGTAGTCGGTGTGCGCTCCCATGCGCTGCTGCCCGGGGAGGGGATCGGGCGAGCCGGCCACCCGGGAGTACCAGTTGCACCGCATCGTGTCGGTCGAGTGGCCCGTGAACGCCTCGAAGAAGTCGCCCGGCAGGCCGAGCCCCACCGCGCAGGCCGCCGTGATGCGGTGGGCCAGGGCGACGGCGGCGTCGAAGTACGCCACGCCCGCGGTGCGCAGCTCGGGCACCTCGGCCGGCCAGATGTTGGGGGCGAAGATGCGGTCGCGTTCGGCGGCGACCGCCGGGTTGGTGAGGTCGGGATCCTCCGGCCCGAAGTTGAAGGCCTCGAACAGGTCGGGCGGTGCCTCGACTCCGAGGCTGTACGCCAGCGACTCCGCGCCGATCGCCGAGTAGCCGTTGTTCACGTCGGGTGACGGCGGCGGGTACTGCAGCTTCACGTCGGCAGGCAGGTGGAAGAACGTCTCGAGCGCCGCGAGGAGGTCCTCCACCAGCGTCAGGTCGAGGCCGTGGTTGACCACCTGGAAGAAACCGCTCTCACGGCAGGCGGCGTCGATGGCGGCGGGAGCGTCGGGCGACGACAGGTCGACGACGGGAACGAGGGTGGACATCGTGGGTGACCTCCGGGACGGACGAAACGCAGGGCGGAAGGGGTTGGCGACGATCAGGCTGTTGAGTGCGGGGCTGCTCATCGGCGAAGGGTTCCTCCGGTCGGTGGTTCAGGCGGTGGCTCGGCTCACGGCATCGGCAACTGGGCGTCGTCGGCGTCGGCGATGCCGAGCCGGGCCATGCGGCGGTTGTAGGCGAGGCGTCCGGCCTGCTCGAGCTCGAAGGTGCGGTCGACGCGGGCGAGCACTCGGGCGCGGTCGTCGTCGGTGACGCAGTACTTCTGGATGATCTTGCGGCCGAGCTTCATGTGGAACTGCTCGTCGGGGATGATCCGGTCGAAGGCCTTGCGCACGTCGTCGGGGAGACGTGGGCTGATCTGCAGGAACGCTTGGCACGCGCCGAGTTCGCCGGTGAGGTTGTGGGCCGCGACCCGTTCGATCGTGTCCGCACCCGACGGGTACCAGGCGTCGATCCACTCCTCCCACTCGGGCTCCGGCGTCCAGTTGTCGAGCGACGTGACGCCGCGCCGAGCGAGGGCGCGCATGCAGTACTCGTAGTGGTTGCCCTCGTCCTCGACCTGTTGTGCGAGCAGCACCATGGCGTCGGTCTCGGGGGTGGTCGCCAGCCACCCGCCGATGAACTGGCAGGCCCGCAGCTCGTAGTACGCCTGGAACGACAGCCATTCGACCAGCTCGCGCTCCGACAGCGGTCGGTTGAAGAACGACGCCTCCTCGGGGTCGACGGTGGCCGCCCGCCGCTGCTCGATGTGCTCGACCATCTCGTCCCAGAACGTCGATTCGTCCGGTGAGGCCTCCTCACCGATCTCGCCGTGCTCCAGGAGGTCCACCCGGTCGTTGGCCAATCCCATGTCAGTCCTGTCTCTTGGTGTCGGTCTCGTGGTTCATGTCATTGCGCTGCGAGGACGGCAGCCCGTCGTTCGAACAGTTCCTCGGCGGCGGCCTGGCCGGTCGCGATGACCGACGCCTCGTCGACGCTTCGGATCGTGCGGCCCTCGACGAGTCGCACGCCGTCGACCCACACCGAGTCGACGTCGTCGCCGTTGGCGGTGAACACGAGGTGTGCGGCCACGTTGAAGTTGGCGCCATTGCCGTTGGCCGCGGTGAAGGTCGGGACGAACTTGATGGAGCCGAGGTCGACCATCACGATGTCGGCCCGCTTGCCCGCTTCGAGCGAGCCGGTCACGTCGTCGAGGCCGAGGGCCTTGGCGCCCTCGATGGTGGCCATCGTGAGGACCTCCCACGGGTCGCCGATGGTGGGGTCGAGCGTCGACACCTTCTGCAGCAGCGACGCGAACTTCATCTCCTCGAAGAGGTCGAGGTTGTTGTTCTCCTTCTCGCCGTCGCTGCCGAGGCCGAACGCGATGCCGGCGGCGCGCATGTCTCGCACCCGGGCCGGACCCGATGCCAGCTTCATGTTCGAGCACGGGCAGTGCACGGCCGACGTCCCCGTCTGGGCCATCAGCTCGATCTCACGATCGTCGAGCCAGACGCAGTGCGCGACGACCGTGCGCTCCGACAGGATGCCGCGGTTGAAGAACTCCTCGATCGGCCGCCGGCCGAATCGAGACAACGACTGCTGGACCTCCCAGATCGACTCCGAGCTGTGGGTGTGCAGCCCGGTGTCGTACTCCTCAGCAAGCGCCATGGCGTCGCGAAAGCAGGTGGGGGAGCAGTAGAGGAGGTGTTCGAGCCCGACCCACGCACGCACCCGGCCGTCTGACGCCGTGCGGTGGCTCTTGAGGAGCGACAGGTTGGAGTCGAGGGTTTCGAAGTAGTCGTAGCCCGGCTCGTCGGCGACGTAGGGCACGAGCGTCGCCCGGATGCCGACGGCGGCAGCGGCCTCGGCCGAGCCTTCCATGAAGCGCCACATGTCCATGACCGAGGTGTTCCCGAACCGCAGGTTCTCGGTGTAGGCGACGAGGCTCGCCGCCTTGGCGATCTCGGGGGTCATCGCCTTGTGGGCCGGATCGACGTAGGCCTCGAGCCAGTCCCACAGTGACATCGACTCGGCGGTTCCCCGAAGGAGCCCGGAGTGCATGTGGCAGTTGTGGAGGCCGGGGAGCACGGCGTGGCCGGTGGCGTCGACGACCTCGGCGCCGGCGGCGAGCGGATGGGCGTCGATCTCGTCGACGGGGCCGACGGCCACGATGGTCGTGCCGTCGAACAGAACGGAACCCGGATCGAACACCTGGCGGGTGCCGGACATCGGGAGAACGGTCGCATTGCGGATCAGGATCGTGGACATCTGAGGCCAATCTCCCGGTTGACCGCCCGATGGTCAAGGCACTCGGGCACCTGTTCACACGCCATTCACGGAGCGGTCGACAACGGCGCGATCGGCTTCGTTACCTTCGCCCGATGGCAACGTTCACCGACCGCTACCCCGTCCGGATCGGCTCGCAATCCGTCGAGCTGCCCCTTGTCCCCTTGCACGCGTCCGCCGCGATCTCGCTGCTGATGACGATCGATCGTGGGGTCTCGTTCATGGCCACGGCCGGCGCCGATCTGGCGCTCGAGCTCGCCGCGCTCGAGCCCGACATCGTGGCCACGAACGCCACGCTCGGCATCCCGGTTGCGATCGAGGTGACCCGGGCACTCGGGCTCGACGACTACCTCGTGCTGCAGAAGACACCCAAGATCCACCTCGGTGACGCCCTCGTGGAGCCGCTGACCTCGATCACGACCGACAGCGCTCAGGTGCTCCGTCTCGACCGGGCGCGGCTGCCGGCCATCGACGGCAAGCGGGTCGTGTTGGTCGACGACGTCATCGCGAGCGGTGGGTCGATCGCTGCGGGGTGCCGGCTGTTGCGCTCCGGCGGCGCGAACGTCGTCGGCATCGGCGCACTCCTGGTCGAGGGGAGCGCGTGGACGGAGGCGCTGGGCGACGACGCTGCGCTCGTCCGCTCGCTCGGATCGATTCCCGGGTTCGAGCCCGACGGCGACGGCTGGGCGGAGGTGTGGGAGTGACCGTGCCGACCACGAACGCCGTCCTGACCAACGATCACCCCGCGTTGCTGTCGCAGTGGCACCCGATCGCCCGGGTCGGTGCCGACGGCGGTGTGGGGTCCGCCGAGGACGGCGTGATCGCTGCCGAGCTGTTCGACCGCCGGTACGTGGTGACCGTGATCGGCGGTGTCGTCACGGTGGCCCCCGACGCGTGCCCACACCGTGGTGTGCGACTGTCGCGCGGCGAGATCGTCGAGGGGTGCCTTCGCTGCCCGTACCACGGGTGGCGGTTCGGCCCGACGGGGGAGTGCGTCGCCATCCCCGCGATCGGCGAATCGCCCGTCCCGTCGAGGGCCGACCTACCGACCGTTCCGAACGAGGTCGCGCTCGGCCTGGTGTGGATCCGCGGCGACCACGGCGCCGACGGTTTCGATCCGATCGACGTTGCGGAGTGGGGTGCGGTCGGCATCGACGCCGCCTGGATGTCCGACGTCGTCGTGGGGTGCTCGGCCGGGCAGTTCATTGACAACTTCCTCGACATCGCCCACTTCCCGGTGGTCCACGCCGGCACGTTCGGTGCGGACGAGGCGACCGAGGTGGGCGACCTCGCCGTCGAGTCCGAACCCGATGACCTCGGGCCCGGGACGCTTCGGCTCCGGCACGCCCACGAGATCGTGAACCGCGAGGACCCCCTCGTCGACACCGGTGAGCACCCCTTCGTGCAGCCGCGGGTGATGGAGTACACGGTGAAGGTGCCGTTCTCGGGCCGGCTCCGCATCGAGCTGCCGTTGACCGGCGTCGAGAACACGATCGTCGTCGTGGCCTCACCCACCGGGCGCGAGCGGACCACGTTGTTCACGGTGTTGCTCCGCAACGACCTCCGGGGAGACGCCGAGGCTGCTCGCCACGCAGTCGACTACGAGATGGCGGTGCTCGCCGAGGACCTGACCATCCTCGAGCATCTCGCCGACCCCGGTCTCCCACTCGACCTTCCGGCGCAGGTCCACACCCGGGCCGACAAGTTCACGGCCGCGTACCGGAAGGCACTGTCACGTCGACTGGCGGTGTGACCGCGTCCAGCAGCTCCGCCATCATCCGCCGCCACGCCAGGCTGAGACGGTCTGCTTTCGTGTGCAGCTCGACCCGGGGGTCGAGGTGCAGCGACATCTCGTGGTAGCGCTCGAGGATCGACAGGTCCTCGCGGAGGATCTCGTCCTCCTCGACCACGCCCCCGGCCATGCGTGCCGCATCACCACCGAAGTCGTTGCGCGAGATCATCTTGTACACCCGCGTCGCCGTCGCCGTCTCCGGCGTGCACACGAAGAGGATGGCCAACGTCGCACCGGTCACGGGGAAGCCGAGGGTCAGCACGACCGTCGTCGACGCGAGCCCACGTTTGGTGAGCACCTGCGGCTGGATCGCCTCGTGCTCACCGGTCGCCACGAGCGGATCGTCGCCGTTGCGGTACCAGGTGTCGAAGATCGTCTCGACCGCCCAGCCGTCGCGGGTGATGCCCCGGTCGTGGACCTCCGATGCCTCGTCGACCCCGAAGGTGGCCGTGTGCACGAACGGGAAGTGCGCCGCGTCGAGGAAGTTGTCGACCAGCTGCGCCGCCGACACCGGGGTGCGCATCAGCTCGGTCATCGCCGAGTCGTACCCGTCCGCGCCGTACCAGTCGAAGGTCGGCAGGTCGGCGAGCGGTTCCTCCGGCGCGATCCAGATCAGGCCGTAGCGCTCGGCGACACCGAACGCCGGCACGAGTCGGGCGCGCCCGGGGATGTGGTCGTCGGGGGACAGCGCCGGGATCGCGGTGCAGCGAGCGTCTCCGTCGAAGCGCCACCCGTGGTAGCCGCACTGCAGCTCCGCGCCGTGCTCGCCGGCGACGACGGTGCCGGCGGACATGGGCGCGAGGCGGTGAGGGCAGCGGTCGACGAACGCCCGGACGATCCCGTCGAGACGGACCACGACCCACGGCTCGCCGAGGAGCAGCACGCCGAGCGGTTCGTCCCCGAGTTCATCGGTCGTGGCCACGACGTGCCAGCAGTGTCCGAGCTCCTGGGTGGTGTTGGTGAGGAGCATGGAGGCATTGTCCCCACCGGACGTCGCCGGTGTGTTTCGTGCGCGTGAAGACCACGATCGTGCCTGTCGGAGGCGCCGGGCGCGTTCGTAGGGTTGGGCCATGTCGCTGGTCGTGGAATCCGTGAGTCATCGCAACTGGGAGCCGTGGGTGTTCACCGCG
>CALMLJ010000393.1 GCA_937868025.1 uncultured Acidimicrobiaceae bacterium | reverse complement strand
GGGAGCGTCGATCACGGGCGGGTTCGTGTACCGCGGCACCCGGGTGCCCGAGCTCAACGGCGTCTACCTGTTCTCCGACTTCGCCGCCGCGACTCTCCGCGGCCTCGTCGTCACCGAGGGCCGCCTGGACCAGCAGGCGGTGATCCCCACGACAGGAGATTCGATGTCCCAGGTGTCGAGCTTCGCTGAGGACGCCGCCGGCGACGTCTACGTGCTCAACCTGAGCGGCGAGATCCTACGGATCGACGGGGCGTGACGGCCGGGTGGCCGAGGGCATCAAGCCAGCGGGTTGTGGCGGTAGAGATTGGTGTTGCGGAGCTCGAAGCCGAGCTTCTGATAGAGCCGATTGGCGGCTTCGCGGCTCGGCCGCGAGGTGAGGTCGACGGTCTTGGCGCCCCGACCGTACGCGAGGTCGAGCGCGGTGCGGTTGAGCACCTCACCGACGCCGCGGCCCCGGGCGGACTCGTCGACGACCACGTCCTCGATCCAGGCGCGAACCCCGGTGGGGATGCGGAACACGATGAGTGTCATCGAACCGAGGATGGCACCATCGACATCTTCCGCGATGAGCAGGTGATCGGCGTCGGCGGTGGCCATGGCGATCAGTTCGTCCCGGCTGGGGGCAGGGGACGAGGACGACAGCTGAGGGATCAGACGGGCGAACGCTTCCACGACGGCGTCGGTGATGTCATCGGCGTCGGCAAGTTCGCGAACGGTCACGGTGGGATCGAGAGCCATCGGACCAGCCTACGGGTGCACCGCGACGATCAACGCCGGCCGATGTCGGTCAGTCCGGCCGACGGAAACGCGGACCGGGTCGATAGCGTTTGAGGACGTGAGTTCTCTCCGCTGGTCGAGTCACCCGTCGTTGAACCAGCCGATCATCGTCGCCGCGTTCGAGGGGTGGAACGATGCCGGCGAGGCCGCCACGGAGGCGGTGCGTCGCCTCCGCGAGGCGTGGGGGGCCGTCGCATTCGTCGACATCGACCCCGAGGAGTTCTACGACTTCACCGCGGTGCGGCCGATGGTGCAGCTCGACGACGACGGGTCCCGTCGCATCTTGTGGCCCGAGAACGAGTTCCTCTTCGCCGAGCCGGCGGGGTCGCCTGCGGTCATCGTGTTGCGGGGGATCGAGCCGCAACTTCGCTGGCGGACGTTCTGCGAGCAGATCCTCGACGTCGCCGCTGCTGTGAACGCCCGCCTGATCGTCACGCTCGGCGCGCTCCTCGCCGACGTCGCCCACACCCGCCCGACGTCGGTGTTCGGCACGGCGCATGATCCGAAGGTGGCAGCGGCCCTCCACCTCGAGGCCTCCCGTTACGAAGGCCCGACCGGCGTGGTGGGCGTCCTGCACGAGTTGTGCTTCAGCCGGGGAGTGAACTCGGCCTCGTTGTGGGCCGCCGTGCCGAGCTACGTCCCGGCTGCACCCTCACCCAAGGCCGCGCTGGCGCTCATCGAGCGAGTGTGTTCGATCCTCGGCACGACGGTTCCCGACAGCGACCTTCCGCTCGCGGTTGCCGAGTACGAACGCCAGATCTCCGACCTGGTCGACGAGGACGAGGAGACGGCGG
>CALMLJ010000392.1 GCA_937868025.1 uncultured Acidimicrobiaceae bacterium | reverse complement strand
GTCGAGGAGGGTCTCACCTGCGGCCACTGCGGCGCAGGGGTACATCGGGGGGACGCGTTCTGCGAGGCGTGCGGTGCGGCGGTCCTCGCCGAGCCGGGGCCGGCGTCGCCGGGTGCGGCGTCGCCGGACTCGCTCGAAGAGCCGCCGGCCGCCACTCCGGGCCCGTTCCCGACCGATGGCGCCGGTTTCGCCGCAGCGACGTCGGTGCTCGACGCTCCCCACGCCCAATCGTCGCTGTGCGAGCTGTGCGGTGGGGCGATCACCGATGACGGATTCTGCGACACCTGCGGGGCGAAGGCCCGAACGTGGCGCGACCACTGGACCGAGACGCCGGCGCCGTGGGTCGGGGCGGTGTGCGACAAGGGCATCCGTCACGCCCGCAACGAGGACGCGCTGGCCACAGCGGCGACCGCATCGGCCACCGAGCCGGGGGCGTACGCCGTGCTCGTGGTGTGCGACGGCGTCACGTCGGCACCCGACAGCGACCAGGCGAGCCTCGCTGCTGCGACCGAGGCCTGCGATCACCTCGTCGGCGCGGCCCGGGCCGCCGTCCGTCACGGCGGTGCGCCCGTCACCAACGCCGCGGCGGTCGAGGCGTCGGTGCGTGCGCTCTCAGCGGCCGGTCGTGTGGCCCAGGTGGCCGTGCTCGGCGTCACCGAACGCCTGGCCCAGGCCGCCCCGGGCGGTGTGCTGAGCGAACCTCCGTCGTGCACGTTCGTCGCCGCAGTCCTGACCGGACGGCGTCTCGCCGTCGGTTGGTGCGGCGACTCCCGCGCCTACTGGCTCGGCGACGACGGCGACCAACGCCAGCTCTCGATCGACCACTCCCTCGCCTCGGAACTCATCGCCGGCGGCATGTCGCGGGTCGAGGCCGAACAGGACCCGACGGCGCACACGATCACGCGCTGGTTGGGCGCCGACAGCGCCAACGCCTCCCCCGACAGCGTCACCCTCGACCTCGCCGGGTCGGGTTGGTTGCTCGTCTGTTCCGACGGCCTGTGGAACTACGCGTCGAGCCCCGCCGAGCTGGCGGCCCTCGTCGCTGCCGCACGGGCCGACGGTGCGACGTCGCCGACGGCGATCGCCGAATCGCTCGCCGCCTACGCCAACGATCGCGGCGGACACGACAACATCTCGGTGGCGCTCGCCCGCGTCGAGCCCGAGCCCGAGTTCGCTTCCCCGACCGAACCTCTGCCCCCTCCCGAGGAGACCTGACATGGCGACCTTCACCGCCGACGTGTTCCAGAACGAGTACCTGCCCGACGGATCGACCGAGGTGCACGCCGTCGTGTCGGTCACCTGCTCGGGCGCCGGACAGGCCGGCCAGGGTGGCTTCGGCGACGCCGCCGAGATCGTGATCATCGACACCAGCGGCTCGATGGACATGCCGTCGGCGAAGATTGCCGCCGCCCGCCGCGCTGCCCACGTGGCCCTCGACGAGATCCACGACGGCACCTGGTTCGCGGTGGTCGCCGGCAACACCGGTGCCCAGCTGATCTATCCCCGCCAGGGGACGATGGTGAAGATGGATCCGGGCCACCGGTCCGCGGCCCAGCAGTGGGTGGCCCAGGTGGCGGCCGGCGGTGCGACGACGATCGGCGCGTGGCTCGACACCGCCCGCGACCTCTTCTTGTCGGTCCCGGCGGCACAGCGGCACGCGATCCTGCTGACCGACGGCAAACAGGAGCACGAGGCGCCCGAGGAGCTCGACCGGGCGATCAACCAGGCCCGGGGTGTGTTCCAGTGCGACTGCCGCGGTGTCGGCGAGAAGTGGGTGGTGGAGCAGCTGCGCAAGATCGCCAACGGCCTGCTGGGCACCGTCGATCTCATCGCCACGCCCGAGCAGATGGAGGCCGATTTCGAGGCGATCATCCAACGCTCGATGAGCCGGGGTGTGGCCGACGGCCAGCTCCGGGTGTGGGCGCCCGCCGGTTCGGAGGTGATGTTCGTCCGCCAGGTCGCCCCGACCGTGGAGGATCTCACTCCTCGCGCTGTCCAGGTGTCGGAACTGATCCGGGAGTTCCCGACGGGCGCCTGGTCCGACGAGTCCCGCGACTACCACGTGGCGGTGCGGGTGCCGCCAGCGCCCGTGGGCTCGGAACGCCTGGCCGCCCGTGTCGAGCTCGTCGTCAACGACGAGGTCCAGGCGAAGGGCCTCGTCCGGGCCGTGTGGAGCGCCGACACCGACCTGACGACCCGCATCAATCCGGCGGTGGCGCACTACACCGGTCAGGCCGAGTTGGCCGACGCCATCCAGCAGGGCCTCGCCGCCCGCAAGGACGGCGACGAGCGCACGGCGACGGTTCTGTTGGGCAAGGCGGCCAAGATCGCCCACGATGCGGGCAACGAGGCGACCACGCGCCTGTTGTCCAAGGTCGTGGAGATCACCGACCCCGACACGGGCACCGTCCGGCTCAAGTCGGACGTCGCCGCACTCGACGAGATGGCGCTCGACACGAGATCGACCAAGACCGTTCGGGTCCGTCGAGCCGACCCCGCCGCCCCGCCGCCCGCACCCGTCGAGGGAGGCCAGCCGTGACCACCTTCACCTGCCCGGAAGGCCACCAGTCGGCCGATCCCGAGTGGTGCGACACGTGTGGCTCGCCGATCGGGCGTTCGGCCGGAGGGGCCGCACCCGCCGGACCCGTGACCACGCCGACCGCCACGGTCGCGCCGGGCGGCACACCGCCGCGGGTGCCGACGTCGTCGGGCCCGACGGTCACGTGCACCCATTGCGGCACGGTCAACGAGGTCGACGCACTGTTCTGCGAGAGCTGCGGCTTCGACTTCACCACCGGCCAGGCGCCGCCCCCGCCCCGGCCACCCGTCGCAGTCGCGCCGGTCCCCGACGTTTCGACGGAGCCGACCGACTTCGCCGTGGAAGTCGCCGTCGACCCCGCCTGGTACGCGCTGCAGGGAGCCGACTCCAACGAGCCGTGCCCAGCACCGTCGAGGGTCAGCCTGTCGGTGCGGGGCACCACCCTCTTGATCGGCCGCACCAGCGCCGAGAAGGCGGTCGACCCCGAGATCGCGCTCAACGACGATCCCGGGGTCTCGCGTCGGCACGCCCAGCTGGTGCAGGGCCCCGACGGCACATGGAGCGCTGTCGACCAGGGTTCGATGAACGGTACCTACGTGGTCGTCGGCGGTGTGGTCCCCACCGACCCGCCGGCCCCGATCGCCGTCGGCGAACCGGTGGCGCTCGCCGCCGGTGACGTCGTGTTCGTCGGGGCCTGGTCGCGCATTACGTTGATCGACCGGCGGGCGCAGCAGGCCGCCGCCCCGGGGTCACCCCCGCCCTCCCCGTCCCCGCCCTCCCCGTCCCCGCCCTCCCCGTCCCCACCGAGCCCGGAGCCCACCTGACCATGGCCGTTCGAATCGACTTCTTCTCCGTCGAGCCCGACGTCGACCTCGAGCGCGTCGACCTGACGTCCCTCGTCGGCGACGGTGCGCCGCCCGACACCGTGGCGCGTTGGGAGGGATACGTCTCGGCGTCGGACGACGACGAGGGCACCCTCGTCGAGCTCGCCGGGCTGTGGGCGACCCACGGCATCCTCGACGGCATCGGGGTGCAGGGAGTGTCGGAAGCGGCGCGCGCCGTCGTGGCCGACGACGCCGCGGTGCTCATGGACCTCGACGACACGGCGATCGAGGGCCTCTCGGCCGGGCCGACCTCCGCCAGTCAGGTGCGGGAATGGGCGAACGTGGCCGGTCACTGTGTGGCCGAGACGGTCGCCGGGGGCCGCCACATCGGTTGGTGGACGCGGTTCGATGGGTCGGGCACCGTCGATGCCGGCCCCGACGAATGGTCGACCGGGGGTTCGCTCCGCGAGCTCGGCTGAACCCCAGGGGTTTGTACTGCGAGGAGCGACGTCAGCGTCGCTCCTCGCACTACAGAATCCCGAAGGCCGCCAGCAGTCTCCGGAGGGAGGGCAGCGGGAGGCCGATCACGCCCGACGGGTCCTCGCCCACGACCGACGCGATGAGGTCGGCGTCGTCCTCGAGGCGGTAACCGCCGGCACAGTCGTACGGTTCGAACGCGTCGACGTACGCCGCGGCCTCCGTACGGTGGTATGCCCGCATGGTGATGACGTGGATGTCGATCTCGTGGTGCTCGATGCCCGAGCCGGCATCGAGCACGACCAGTCCGTTGACCAGCCGGTGCGTTGTCCCCGACATCTCCATGAGCTGTTCGATCGCCCGGTCGCGTCCACCGGGTTGGTGGAGCAGCGTGTCGCTTCCGTCGACGGTGAGCACGGCGGCCTGATCGCCACCGATGATCAACGCGTCCGGATGGGTGGCCGCCACTGATCGCGCTTTCGCCCGGGCCAGTTCCAACACGTACCCGTCGGCCCCGAGACCGGCGAAGCGGTGGTCGAGGGCCCGTTCGTCGACATCGGGCGCGGCGGCGACGTAGTCGAGACCGAGCGTGTCCATCAGCTCGGCGCGATAGCGGCTCGTCGAGGCGAGCACGAGATCCCTCGTCGGTCGGGTGCTCGGCATCGGTACCATCCTGCCCGTGCCCGACCTCGCGAGTCTCATCCACCCGTCCACGACGGCCGTCGTCACCATGGAGTGCCAACGCGGCGTCGTCGGTGATCTGGCCACGTTCCCGGCGCTCAGGGACGCCGTGCTCGAGTCCGGTTCGATCGAGGCGATGACCGACGTCGTCGGCGCCGCCCGGCGCGCCGGAGCGACCGTCGCCCACGCCCTGGCCCACTTCCGCCCCGACCGGCTCGGGAGCTTCACCAACGCTCCCCTGCTCGCGTACGCGGCGACGATCCCGGGCCAGCTCGAGGAAGGCTCGGCGGCCGCCGAGCTGATCCCCGAACTCGGTCCCGAGGCGAGCGACGTCTCGTCCGCCCGCCGTCACGGGGTCAGCCCGTTCATCGGCACGGACCTCGACGCGATCCTGCGCAGCCGCAGCGTGACGACCGTCGTGGCCGTCGGGGTATCGCTCAACGTCGGGATCCTCGGCCTGTGCATCGAAGCGGTCAACCTCGGCTACCGGGTGGTCGTGCCGACCGATGCCACCGTCGCCGTCCCGCCGTCGTACGCCGACGCGGTCCTGGCGAACACGATCTCCCAACTGGCGACGCTGACCGACAGCGCCGCCGTCGTGGGGTCGTGGAACGCCGTGACGCGGCCCGGCGCCGACTAGGCCAGCGCGGCAGCGACGGCGGACACCGAGTCCATCCATCCCGCCCGTGTGGGCGCGGTGCCCGGTGTCGGTGCCAGCGTCAGCGAGACCCAGTCGACACCGAGTTCGGTCAGCCGGCCGATCTCGTCGAGCAGACGTTCCGGATCGGCCCACGTGCTGATCGGCGTGAAGCAGATGGTCGGGCGCTCGGCCCGCCCGTGCTCGTCGCAGAGCCGATCGAGCAGGTCGAGGCGGCGACGGAGGTCGTCGATCGACGCGATCTCGGCGGTGCGGACGGCGCCGGACATGCCCGGCGGCGTCGCGAACGGCAACCAGCCGTCGGCGGAGGTGACCGCCCGGGTCATGGCCGCCTTCGAGTTGCCGCCGCACCAGATCGGCGGGCCGGGCTGCTGGCGGGGCCGCGGCAGGATCGTGTTGCCTCGCGCCGTCCATCCGGCGCCCTCTCCGACCACCGATTCGCCGGTCCAGGCCCGGCGCACCACGTCGATCGCCTCGTCGAGGCGTGCGCCGCGATCGTCGAAACCGGCGCCCAGGGCGTTGAACTCGGATCGCAGGTATCCGGCGGCGACGCCCACGGTGAGCCGGCCGCCGCTCAACACGTCGAGTGTGGCCAGCGTCTTCGCTGCCAGGAGCGGTGGGCGATACGCGAGGACGTAGATGTTGGTGACGAGCCGCAGGGTCGTGGTCGCCGCGGCGGCGAACGAGAGCGCGACGGTCGGTTCGAGGGCGTGGTGTCCGCCGCCGGCGAGCCAGCGGTCGTCGGGGGCCGGGTGGTCGGTCACGAACACGCCGCCGAGCCCGCACACCTCGACGTGGGCAGCCATCTCGGCGATGGCGGGACCGGACACGAACTCGTCGAGATGTTCCACGTGGTCCGTGGGAAGGGCGACCATCACGTGCATGTCAGGCCTCGTCCGGTTCGCCCGCGAGCCAGCGTCGGGCAGCGTCGAGCATCGCCGGCGACAGGGTGTGGCCGCCGGGCAGGAGCTGCACCTCGATGCCGTCGACCGCTCCGCTCGAAGCGCCGATGCTCGCTCCCAGGTCACCCGCCATGAACGAGGGCACGACCTCGTCGGTCTCCCCGTGCTGCACGAGCACCGAGCGGGCACGGACGGTGCCGAGGTCGACCTCGTCGCCGAACACTTCCGGGGCGAACCCGGCCTGCACGAGGAGGCCACCGATCGTCACCCCGTCCGCCCCGAGCGCGGCCGCGACCCCGAGCGCCAGGGATGCGCCCTGGGAGAACCCGGCGACGACGACGTCGGACCAGGTGGCCCCCAGGTCGCCCGTGGTCGCTTCGACCAGCGTCCGCACCCTCGCAACGGAGGCGTCGAGGCCGGCACGGTCGACGCCGCGGGGGCCGCTGTCGAACCACGACCAACCGCCGTCGGTGGGCAGCGGTCCGCGGGGGCAGAGTCGGACCCACCCGTCGTCGTGGTGCTGGCGGAAGAACGGGTGCACGAGGTCGGGAGCGGACCCGTGACCGTGGAGGTAGACGAGGACCTGCCGCGACCCCGACGGACCGGGCCTGTAAAATTCCGTCATTCCCCGCCTCATCCTCCGGTCGCCGTGTCAGCACATGCAACGAAATATCTGCTCTTGATAGGTGAATTCACGTCTGTACCCTGTCCCAGAGGGCGCGACGCCCCCCGACGACCGACTGACTTGGACACGCACGCCAGTGACAGCTTCCCACAACACTGATTCTCCGGCGGTGACTCCGCCCATGCCGATGTTCTCGGTGGCGCCTCGGCAGGCGTCCCCCGAGCCCTCGGTTGCACCTGCGGCCGACCGTGCGGCCGACCCTGCCTCCGACGGTTCGGCCGACTCCGCGCACACCGCTCCAGCGGCATCGGTGCCCGGCGCCGGGTCCTTCGACGTGGGCCGCCCCGAGTCCGCTCCGGTCCCGGCCAACGCCGGCCCGAACCCCGACTTCCCCAACAACGCCGCGCCCGGTGCCCCGGTCCCGGGCCGCACCGACGTGCGCGGGCCTGCCGAGTCCGAGATCGTCGACAGGCCGTCCGCCCTCGCCGAGGTTGCGTCCAACGCCCCGCTCCTGCCGGCTCGGCAGGCGCCGACCGCCGGCCTGGCGCTCGCCCGAGCCAACGACGGCCTGCCGATGGTGCTCGACCCGTTCGCTGTCGCCAGCCGTGCTGTCCTCGTACTCATCGGTTCGGTCGAACCGGCCAAGCACATCGCGCGCACCGCGATCGAGATGTCGATCGAGCACGACTCGAGCGCTGCGATCGACGTGGTGATCCCCCGGGCGATCGACCTGGTACTCCGCCGCGCCGCCCACCTCGTGTCGATCGGCGCCGGCCCCAAGGTCGTCGACCATTACACCGAACGCCTCGAGCTGTGGCGCCGCCTCGCCCGCCGCTCTGGGCTCGAACCCGCTGCGATCGTGCTCACCCTCGCCCCGTTCCCGATCCCGACCGTGGCATCGATGCTCCGGGTCTCGTTGGCCGAGGTGGAGGCGTGCATCGACGACTGGTATGCCGGCATCGACCCCGACGACAGCCGCCCGCGAAGCATCGCGCCAGCACCCGAACCGGTGATCGACCTGCGCGACTCGGCCCGGAACCCGGCGACCCCGGCACACTCCCCGGCGCATTCGGCGCCGTCCGCCACGCCCCGACGGTCCCACCGCCGATCGGGCTGGGCACGATTCCGGATCCGCCAAGCCTGACCACCGCGCACGTCGGAGGGGCCGACGCCGGCCGCGTCCGCACGGGAGGAATCCCCCGCACCCCGCGGCACACTGACCGTGAGGTCTCACCGTGCTCCGCAACCGCCGCGCCACTCCTCGGACCAACGCGTCGGAGGAGCAGTTCCAAGCCCTGATCGCCGACCACGCCGAGGTGATCTACCGAGTCGCGTACTCGGTCGTGCGTGACGAGCACCTCGCCGAGGACATCGTCCAGGAGACGATCATCAAGGCCTGGCAGGCCCTTCCCAGCTGGCGCGGTGACGGATCTCTCCGCGGCTGGGTGCTCAGCATCGCCCACAACACCGCCGTGTCCTACCTGCGACGCATGCGGGACACCTCGACCGAACCCGCGCGGTTGCCCGAACGGGCCAGCTCCGCCGACGTGGAACGCGAGACCGACGCCCGCGCCGACCTCGATCGTCTCCGGCTCGCGCTCGCCGATCTCGACGAGCTGAGCCGCAGCATCGTCGTGATGCGCGACCTGGACGGCCTCCCCTACCAGCAGATCGCCGAGGCGCTCGACGTGCCGTTGGCCACCGTGAAGACCCGACTCCTCCGTGCCCGGCGGGAGTTGCAGCGCGTCGTCGAAGCAGGAGTGCACACATGAACACCGAGCAACCACCATTCGACGGCGACCGCGACCGCGACCGCGACCGCGACCGCGATTGCGACCGCGACCGCGACTTCGACGCCGACCTGGAGTCGGAGCT
>CALMLJ010000391.1 GCA_937868025.1 uncultured Acidimicrobiaceae bacterium | reverse complement strand
TTCTAACTGACGGCCTCGGCCACCTCCGCTCAGGCTCGCTCGCTGCGCTCGCTTCTTACGCTGCGGTACCTCGGCTGACGGCCTCGGCCACCTCCGCTCAGGCTCGCTCGCTGCGCTCGCTTCTTACGCTGCGGTACCTCGGCTGACGGCCTCGGCCACCTCCGCTCAGGCTCGCTCGCTGCGGTACCTCGGCTCGATGGTGCTTGCATCGGTGGCGGCTGTCAGCTGACCTTGGTCCATGACCGCGCCCTTCTCGAACAACCGGTTCTGTCGGCTCGCCGGCGTCGACGTGCCGATCGTGCAGGCCCCGATGGGCTGGATCGCCCGTGCCCAGCTGGCGTCGGCCGTGTCGAACGCCGGGGCCCTCGGCATCATCGAGACGTCGTCGGGCGAGCTCGATGTGGTCCGCGGCGAGATCGAGATGATGCGCGAGCTCACCGACCGACCGTTCGGGGTCAACATCGCCCAGGCGTTCGTGCGTGATCCCTCGATCGTCGAGTTCGTGGTCGACCAGGGAGTGCGGCTGGTGACGACGTCCGCTGGATCTCCGATGAAGTACACGGCGTCGCTCAAGGCCGCCGGCGCAACGGTCTTCCATGTGGTGCCCACGCTCGCTGCGGCGCTGAAGGCGATCGAGGCCGGCGTGGACGGTCTCGTCGTCGAAGGGGGCGAGGGCGGCGGCTTCAAGAACCCCCGTGACGTCGCCACGATGGTGCTGCTGCCTCTCGTGCGGTCCCACACCGACCTGCCGATCGTGGCGGCCGGTGGCATCACCGACGGCCCGTCGATGGCTGCGGCGTTCGCACTCGGTGCCGACGCCGTGCAGATGGGCACACGCATGGTGTCGGCACTCGAGTCGCCGGTGCACGACAACTGGAAGCAGGCGATCCTCGCGGCGACCGACACCGGCACCGTGATGCTCAACCGCCACACCAGCCCGGCGCTGCGGGCGCTCCGCACCGGGCGCACCGAGGCGCTCGAGTTCTCCGACGACAACGCGATGGCGCAGTTCGGCAACCCGACCGATCTCTACTTCGGCGGTGATATGGAGTCGGCGATCCCGCTGTCGGGCCAGGTGGCGGGCCGCATCGATGAGATCCTCCCCGTCCAGGAGATCGTCGACCGCACCGTCGCCGGGTTCACGGCGACGATCGAGCGCCTCAGCGCTGGGGTTCTGTAGTGCGAGGAGCGACGCTGGCGTCGCTCCTCGCAGCACAAAGCCCCGAGGATCAGCGCTTCCGTGGGTGCTTGACCGAGGCGGTGGGCACGGCGGCGGTCGGGTCCTCGGGCCAGGGGTGGCGGGGATAGCGACCCCGCATCTCGGAGCGGACCTGGGCGTACGCGTTCGCCCAGAACGACGCCAGGTCCTGGGTGACCTGCAACGGACGACCGGCCGGCGACAACAGGTGGAGCGTGACCGGAACCGTCCCGGCGCCGACCGTCGGGGACACCGGCGAGCCGAACATCTCCTGCAACTTCACCCGCACGACCGGCCCGTCGGGGCCGTACTCGATGCGGTGACGCCGACCCGACGGGACGACGAAATGCGTCGGCGTGAGCTCATCGATCCGGCTTCGAGACGCACCGATCGCCGCAGCGAGCACGTCCCCGGCCGAGATGGCGCCGAGGTCCACCCTCGGACCGTCCGGCAGGAACGACCCGATCCACGAGGGCGCCGACGCCACGAGTGCCTCGTCGGACACGTCAGGAACCCGATCGTCGGCGAGGCGGGCGAACACGGCTCGGCGCTGCAGGTCGCGCGCTGTGTCGCTCCATCCCAACAGCGCCGCACCCCGCTCACGGAGCACGGCCGCAGCGGCGGCGGCGACCTGGAGGCGATCGGGAGCGTGCCCGGCGTCGACCCCGATCACGATCGACCCCACGTTGCGGGTGGTGCGCGCCGTGAGCGCACCGGACCGGTCCGCCACGAGCTCGGCCCGAGGCTCGACGTGAAGGTCGAGGAACGCGGCGAGCGAGGAGCCCGACAGGGGTGCCCCGGCCACGATGCGCTGATCGCCGCCGTCGACCCGCTCGACCTCGGCGACGGCGAGCCAGTCGTGACCGGCAAGCGGAGAGCCCTCCGGGACCGACGCGCCGACGCCGGATGCGAGGAGGTAGCGGGTTCGGCTGCCGTCACGGGCCCGGCCCACCCGGTCGGGGAACGCCGCCGCCACGAGCGCACCGACGGCCTCGTCGCCGCCCGGCGCCGGGGCGGGAACCGGGGTGGAATCGTCACCGCGCGCGCCGACGGGTCCGTCCGCCCGCAGGCTCCGGAGGCTCCGCCGCCACCGCTCCGCGACCCGTTCGACCTCGCGGTCGGGTCGGTCGAGCGCTCGCCGAAGGTCGCCGCGCACGCCGGCCTCGATGAGTGCAGCGAGGAGCGTGCCCGTGTCGTCGTCGCCGACACGGGCTGCGTCGATCATCAGGCGGCCGAGCCGGGGGTGCGCGCCGAGATCGGACATCATCCGCCCGTCGGCGGTGATCCGGCCGTCGGCACCGACCGCCCCGACGGCGCGCAACGTGGCGGCGGCGACGGCCCAACCGGCGACCGGTGGGGGAGTGACCCACCGGAGCCCGGTCGGGTCGGTTACGCCCCATGCGGCCACGTCGAGCACCAACGCGCAGAGGTCGGCGACGGCCAGCTCCGGTTCCGACTGGGCCCGCCGCGACGCCTGCTCGGGTTCGCTCCACAACCGGTAACAGCGGCCCGGGGCCTGACGGCTCGCCCGCCCGGCGCGCTGGTCGGCCGCCGCTCGGGAGACGGGCACGGTCACCAGCCCCGACATTCCCCGGGCCGGATCGAAACGCGCCGACCGCTCGAGGCCGGCATCGACCACCACCCGCACGCCGTCGATGGTGAGGCTGGTTTGTGCCACCGACGTGGCGAGGATGACCTTTCGCCGCCCGTCAGGGCGCGGGCGGAGCGCGCCGTCGAGCGATGAGGGGTCGAGACCGGCCGTCAACGGCACCGTCTCGATGCTGCGCGCTGCGAGCCGCTCGGCGGTCCAGCGGATCTCCCGGCGTCCGGGGAGGAAGACGAGCACGTCGCCGTCGGGCGCCTCGCGAAGGGCTCGGCCGACCGCGTCCGCGACCTCGTCGTCGAGACGCCGGCGACGATCCAGGCCCAGGTAGACGATGTCGACGGGGTGGGCGACGCCGGAACTCTCGATGATCGGCGCCGGGCCGGATTCGTCGCCGAGCAGGCCGGCGATGGCCTCGGTGTCGGGGGTGGCCGACATCGCCAGGACGCGGAGGTCGTCGCGCAGGCTTCCGGCGACGTCGAGGCACAGCGCGAGCCCGAGATCGGTGTCGAGGCTCCGTTCGTGGACCTCGTCGAAGATCACGAGCCCGATGCCCTCGAGCGACGGGTCCTGTTGCAGGCGACGGGTGAGCAACCGCTCGGTCACCACCTCGACGCGCGTCGCCCGACCGACCTTCGAGTCTCCGCGGGTCCGGTAGCCGACGGTCGCCCCGACCGCTTCGCCGAGCAGCCCGGCCATGTAGGTGGCGGCGGCGCGGGCGGCGACACGTCGCGGTTCGAGCATCAGGATCCGCCCGTCGAGCCACGGCGCGTCCAGCAGGGCGAGCGGCACTCGCGTCGTCTTGCCGGTGCCCGGTGGCGCCACCAGCACGGCCCGCCCCGACCCGGTAAGGGCCGTCGCCAGGTCGGGGATCACCGCTGCCAGCGACGATTCGGGGGGCGACGGTGTCACGACGCGAACCTACCTGTCCTGGACAGGTGTCCATCTGTCCGGGGCATCTATGCTCTGCCCAATGACTGCGGACCTGACCCCCGCGCTGCTGGTGGAGCTCGAGAAGATCAAGCGCCTCAAGTACGCCTACTTCCGTTGTCTCGACCAGAAGTTGTGGGACGAGATGACCGAGCTGTTCGTCGACGACGCCACGGCCGCCTACAGCGGTGGCAAGTACCACTACGCCGGCCGTGACGAGATCGTCGGGTTCATGCGCAAGAACATGAGCCGCGACGCGTTCCACACCAGCCACCGCGTGCACCATCCCGAGATCGAGATCGACGGGGACGAGGCCACCGGCACCTGGGCGATGGAAGACGTCAACGTCGACAGCGAGTACGACTTCTACCTGACCGGCGCCGGCTTCTACGTCGACCGGTACGTCAGGGCCGACGGGGTGTGGAAGATCGCCCACACCGGATACAAGCGGACCTTCGAGACGATCATGCCCATGTCGAAGAACGGAATGAGCGTGACAGCCAGCTGGTGGACCACCGGCGGGCAGTCGGCGCTGGAGGTGCAGTAGTGAGCGAGATGCCGGAGATGACCACGAGCGACCAGCGCGGAGTGCTCGGCAATGGCGACTTCGTGTCGCCCCTCTACGAGGACCGTCCGTGGGGGTCGTACACGGTGCTCGCCGACGAGACGAGCCACAAGGTCAAGTCGATCACCGTCGCGCCGGGCCAGCGCTTGAGCTACCAGCGCCATTCGCACCGCTCCGAGCACTGGTTCGTGATCAGCGGTGACGCCACCGTCACGCTCGACGGTGTGGTGTTCCACGTGCTGCCCGGCCACTACGCCGACATCCCTCAGGGTGTGGCGCACCGCCTCGAGAACCAGGGCACCGACCCCCTCGTCATCATCGAGGTGCAGTACGGCGACTACTTCGGTGAGGACGACATCATCAGGCTGTCGGACGACTACGGACGAGCGGAGTAGCCCATGACCTCGACGATCGATTCGGAGACCGCCGCCGGCGACACCAAGACGATCCCGCGGATCATCAGCGTCGACGACCACGTCGTCGAACCGCCCCACGTCTGGCAGACCTGGCTTCCCGAGAAGTTCCGCGCCGCCGGCCCCCGCATCGAACGTCGTGGCATCGGCCACATGAAACACATCGGCGGCGGGGCGTACGAACAGACCTTCGACCCGGCCGGTCCGCCCGCCGACTGTTGGGTGTTCGAGGACCTCGTCTACATCCACAAGCGTCACGTCGCCGCCGTCGGTTACAGCCGCGACGAGATGACGATGACGCCCATGACCTACGACGAGATGCGTCCCGGCTGCTACGAGGTCACGGCCCGCGTCGAGGACATGTTGATGAACCACACCGACGCCTCGCTGTGCTTCCCGACCTTCCCCCGCTTCTGTGGCCAGACCTTCACCGAGGCCAAGGACCGCGAACTCGGCCTCGCCTGCGTCAAGGCCTACAACGACTGGATGATCGAGGAATGGTGCGGCGAGTCCGGCGGCCATCTCATCCCGTTGTGCATCGTGCCCCTGTGGGACGCCGACCTCGCCGCGGAGGAGGTCCGCCGCAACGCCGCCCGCGGCTGCCACGCCGTCTGCTTCAGCGAGATCCCGCCCCACCTGGGCCTTCCGTCGATCCACTCCGGCTTCTGGGACCCGTTCTTCCAGGCCTGTCAGGACACCCAGACCACGGTCAACATGCACATCGGTTCCTCCAGCCGCATGCCGGCGACATCTCCCGATGCCCCCGTCGCCGTCGCCGCCAGCCTGAGCTTCAACAACTCGATGGCGAGCCTCACCGACTTCCTGTTCTCCGGGGTCCTCGTCCGCTTTCCCGAGCTCACCCTTGCGTACAGCGAGGGCCAGATCGGCTGGCTGCCCTACATCCTCGAGCGCGTCGACGACGTGTGGCGTGAGCACCGGGCCTGGGGCGGCGTCGCCGACCTCATCCCCGAACCGCCTTCGACCTACTACTTCCGGCAGGTCTACGGCTGCTTCTTCCGCGACAACCACGGCCTCGAATCACTCCACCGTGTCGGCGTCGACAACATCACGTTCGAAACCGACTACCCCCACACCGACACCACGTGGCCCAACACGTTGGAGGTCGCGACGGCGATGATGGGCCACCTCCCCGAGGACATCCAGTACAAGATCCTCCGGGGCAACGCCATCAAGATGCTCCACCTGGACATGAAGTAGCGGAGGTCCGGTCGGGTGTCGCACTTCCACGCCAACCAGTTGTTGATCGCCAAGCCGGACCTGACCGATCCGAATTTCTCCCGCACCGTTGTGCACCTCGTCGAGCACGATGCCGAGGGTGCGCTCGGTGTGGTGCTGAACCGCCCGATGACGATCCCGGTGTCGGAACACTTCGAGTCGCTCGTTGCTGCCGTGTCCTACCCGCCTCTGTTCTTCGAGGGTGGGCCCGTCGCCTCCGGCAGCGTCGTCGCGATCGGGTCGAGTGGGGGAGCGCCACCTCGACTCGTCGACATCGACGGGCTGCTCAGCGGTTCCACGCCCATGCCCGACCAGCTCCGGCTCTTCGCCGGCTACGCGGGCTGGTCAGCCGGGCAGCTCGAAGGCGAGCTCCTGGGCGGGTCGTGGATCGTGGCCGAGACGCGCCGGGACGATCTCGGTGGCGACGACCTCTTCGGCGCCAACCCCGGCGACCTGTGGCGTTCGGTGCTCCGCCGTCAGCCGAGACCCATCTCCCAGATGGCGCTCTACCCCGACGATCTGATCGTGAACTAGGCGCGACGAACGACTGTTCCGTCAGCCGGATCGGGCGAGGTCGACGAAGTCGGGCCTCGCCCCCAGAAGGACAGTTCGTTTGTCGGCGAAGCCGACGACGTCCGGCGCCACCGACGTGAGTTGTGCACTCAGCCTGTGATGATGATCACGCGACGCTCGGTCATCTCCTGGACGGTGTACGCCGGGCCCTCGCGGGTGTTGCCGGAGTCGCGCACCCCGCCGTACGGCTGCTGGTCGGCCCGCCACGACGGCATCTCGTTGATGAGTACACCGCCGAAGTCCAAGACGTCGGCAGCGCGGAGCGCCTTGGCGAGGTCTTTCGTGAAGACGGCAGCCTGGAGGCCGTAGCGGGTGTCGTTGGCGCGGGCGAGCGCGTCCTCGTAGTCGTCGTAGCTGGCGACACCGATCATCGGGCCGAACACCTCGTCGGAGCAGACCTTCATGTCGGCCGTCACGTTGTCGAGCACCGTCGGCTTGAGGACCTCGTCGGGGGTGAGGTCGCCGCCGACCACGAGGCGGGCGCCCGCAGCGACCGCCTCGTCGATCCAGTCCTTGACCCGCTTGGTCTCCTTGGAGGCGATCAACGCAGAGACGACGGTCGCGTCGTCGGCGGGATCGCCCACGACCAGCTGTTCGACCTTGGCGGTCACGAGGTCGAGGAGCTCGTCGTGGACCGAGGAGTGCACGTACACCCGCTGCACCGAGATGCAGGTCTGGCCGCTGAACGCGAAGCCGCCGGCGACGATCTTGGTGGCGGCCAGTTCGAGGTCCGCGTCGGCCTCGACGACGACCGGCGCGTTGTTGCCGAGCTCGAGCGAGACCCGCTTGCGGGCTCCACGGGCCCGGATGCCCCAGCCCACCTCGGGAGAGCCGGTGAACGTGATCATGGCCACGTCGTCGTGGGTGACCAGTCGGTCGGCGACCGAACCCGGGCAGGTGACGACGTTGAGCCAACCCGGCGGCAGGCCGGCTTCCTCGAACAGGCGGGCGATCTTGAGGGCGGTCAGCGGCGTCGCGGACGCCGGCTTGAGCACCACGGGGCAGCCGGCGGCAAGCGCCGGTGCGATCTTGTGGCACACGAGGTTCAACGGGAAGTTGAACGGGCTGATGGCGCCGATCACACCGATCGGCACCCGCTTCACGTAGCCGAGCTTGCCGACCCCTGCCGGCGTGGCGTCCATCGCCACCATCTCGCCGACGAGCGTGCGAGCCTGGACCGCGCTGAACCTCAGCGTGTCGACGGCGCGGCTGGCCTCGATGCGGGCGGTGGTGATCGGCTTGGCCGATTCGGCGCTGATCGATTGCCCGAACTCCTCGTTGCGTTCGGTGAGCAACACCGCTGCGCGCTCGAGGATCTCGGCGCGCTGGTGGGCGGGGAGCTGCGGCCCCCGGTGGCGTTCGAGCGCAACGGCGACCGCCCGGTCGACGTGGTCGGTGGTGAGCGACGGGACGAGGCCGACGACCCGCCCGTCGAAGGGGGAGCGGACTTCGGTGACCTCGCCATCGGTGACGTCGGTGCCGTCGATGAGCGCTGGGGTGAGTACTGGGGTGGCCATGACGCTGACGCTACTCCCGACTCAGTCCTCGAGAACCTCCACGTCGATCACATCGGGGTCGACCTCGAGGATCGGCGCCGTCGATGGTCCGACGGCGAAGAACTTCCGGGCGGTTCGAGCGACCGACCGGACGATCAGGACGTTCCCGGCGGCGCCGACCCCCGCGCCGATGCCGAAGGGAAGCAGACGGCCGAGCCGCGCCGCGCTCTGCTCGGAGGCGAGTCGGGCGAGCATCTTCGCTGCGAGCCGGGAATTGACCGAGTCGAGCTGGGTACTCGTGATCGTGGTCACGATCCGGGCGCCGCCCTCGGCGCCGATGCGCCCGGCCAACCCCTCGACGCCACTCACGGCGCCCTTGCCCATCGACAACACGGCGAGCACCCAGGCCCGCCGTTCCTCGATCGACCGGGCGTCGTGGCCGTGGGCGACGCCGATGGCGAGCACCATCTCGGCGAGCTTCCCGATGGTGAACGCCACGTCGGCGCCCGTCGCGAGCACAGCGGCCGCGGTACCGGTGCCCGGGAGTGCCGCTGCGCCGCCCGACAGCGCAGCGACCGCTGCGAGCTCCTTGCTGTACTTCCGCACCAGTTCGTCGATGATCTCGTCGGTCGACGGACGGCCGGGGCGGGCCCTGATGCCGTCCACGAGGGCGACCGCCGAGTCGTACCGGCTCTCGACGATCCGGTCGACGGTCGAGAGCAGCGCGCCACCCTGCCGCGACGGGGAGCGGTCGACCGCACCGTCGGTGGAGCGGTCGGCGGCGCGGTCGGAACGGCCACTGAACTTCGGCATGCCCGCAGATTGGCACGAATTCCGTCCAGACAAATCTCAGGCGCGGGGGAGGGCGTGCCGAAAGTCCGTACGTGGCGCCAACACCATCTCCGCTTCACCGCATCGCCGCGGTCCTCAAGGACCACAGCCGATGGCTGAGCAGCAAAGTCGCGCTCGGGGTCACGGTGGCCCTGTTCGTCTCCGCAGGCCTCCTCGCCGGGATGGCGTCCCTCCAGCGAAGCGCCGCCGACGACCGGGTGGCCGAGCAGGGTTGGGTCCGCCTCTCCAAGGCCCGACTCGACATCCTGGGTGCCATCGGCGAGCTCGACACCGCCCTCGCTTCGTCGGGTTCGCGCGACGACGCTGTCGCAGCGTTCGTCGCCCGCAGAGCTGCGATCGATGAAGACCTCGCCGACCTGGCGAAGGTGAGCCCCGATCTCGCCGAGCCCGTGCGTTCTCTGCACGATTCGCTCACCGCCGTTCCCGAGGACACGACCGATGTGGAACGCCTACACATCGGCATCACCCAGATCGCCGGCGAGGTCGCGAACGGATCGAACCTCAGTCCGCTGGCCGGCGACCTCGCGTTCGCCGACCGTCTGGCCGCCGACGTCGCCCACCTCCAACTCGCCGACCGGCTGATCGGGATCGAGACCGAACGCGCCGACCTCGGCGGTGACCACTCGTATGCACTGTCGATCGCCGCCGACCTGGCACGCAACGCCGAGGACCACCTGTGGCGCTTCGGCACGCGGGCGATCTCCGCGGACGTGCCCGAGTCGGTCCGCGCCGACCTCACGTCCGCCACCACCTCCACCGAGGCGAGGCTCGTGCAGGACGCTGCCACCTGGGCGGCCGCTCGTGCCGGCCTCGACGTCGATGCCGGGTCGGTCTCGACGCCCGACGCCACTGCCGTCGACGCTGCGGCGGGAACGCTCTCCCGCGACCTCATCGCCATGGGTTCCAAGGTCATCACCGGTCAGGCGCGTCAGCTGGGCCTCGACGAGGCGAACGGCCGCGACCTGTCGGTGAAGCTCTTCTACGGCATCGTCCTCTGCATCGCAGCCGCCACGGTGATCCTCGCGTTGCGCCGCAAGCGCTCCCGCATCAGCGACGACGAACTCCGGGCCGCGGCGTCGACGGACCGGCTCACCGGTCTCGGCAACCGCGTCCACCTCGACGAGGAGGTCGCCCTGCTTGCCGAGCGGTCGCCCGAGGTCGTGCTCATGCACATCGACCTCGACCACTTCAAGCCGGTGAACGACACCTATGGGCACGCCGTCGGCGACCGGGTGCTGCAGCTGTCGGCGCAGCGACTTCGCGAGGTCGCCGACACCCACGACGGCATCGCCGCCCGGCTCGGCGGCGACGAATTCGTCCTCGTCCTGCCGTCGATCGAGCAGAAGATCGTCGACGACGTGACGCACTCACTGCTCCAGTCCCTCCAGAGCTTCCAGATCGGCGGCCTCGACCTCACCGTGGGTGCCAGCATCGGTGTGGCTCGCGGCGTCGGCGGGGTCACCGACCTGCTCATCAACGCCGACCTGGCGCTCTACCAGGCGAAGCGGACGGGTCGTGGCCAGGCGAGCACGTTCCGCGCCGAGGCCGCAGCGTTCGTCAGTTTCGTCCGCGACGCCCTCATGGACGGCAAGGTCCAGGTCGTTTACCAGCCGCAGGTGTCGCTCCGCGACGGCCGCTGTATCGGCGCCGAGGTGCTCGCACGCCTCGTCGACAGCACTGGTTCACTCATCCCGGCGAAGGACTGGCTCGGCATCGCCGAGTGGCTCGGTGTGACCGGAGAGCTGTTCGAGCACGTCGTGTCCGCGGTGTGCGACGAACTCGCCAGTGGCCCGCCGGTGCACACGAAGCTCTGGTTCAACGTCGCTCCGAACGATCTGATCCGCCCCGGGGGCACCGACTGGGTGCTGTCGCAGCTGTCCCGGTTGAAGCTCCCGGTCTCCATGATCGGTATCGAGCTGACCGAAACCGAAGCCATCACCGATCCGGCAAGCCTTGCGGTGGTCCTGGAACGGCTCAAGTCGGTCGGGCTCGGTCTCGCCCTCGACGACTTCGGCGCCCGCAACACTCCGATCGGCCATCTGGTCGACCTGCCCGTGACCCGGGTCAAGCTCGACGCATCGCTCATCGCCGGCATCGGCGAGGACATGCCGCCCAGCTCGTGGGTCGTGAAGGCCATGGCCGAGCTCGCCACCCGCCTCCGCATCGAGGTCATGGCCGAAGGCGTGACCTCGGGCCACCAGGTCTCGCTCCTCGCGAAGCTCGGGGTGCCGGCAGCGCAGGGCTATCTGCTCGGTCTTCCCGGGCCGCTCGACCGGCTTCCGACCGCGGTCAACATTCGTTCCCTGCTGCAGACGAGCCTCAACGGATTCGACGCCGCCCGTCCCGTCGGACCGCTCGTGCAGATGAGCGGCAACCGCACCGGGTCGGCCACCGAACGGGCCCATGTCGCCCGGTCCGAGGTCGGCGACCGCCGCGGCGGTGGCCGGTAACACCTACGGGTCGGACCGGCTGTCCTAGAGATCAGCCGGGTCGTCGTCGGGAAGATGCAGGCGATGACGCCAGAAGCGGCCGTCGAGGAACCGCAGCCACCGCAGGTGGCGTACCTCGAGAAGCAACAGGCAGCCGATCGTCGCCTCGAACGCCAACAGGAGCGAACCCTGACCGGCCGCAGCGCCGACCGCCGCCGCGAGGTAGATCGTGGCGGCGGTGGTGACACCCCGGATCCGGCCGATCGCGCCGCTGCCGGCGGCGACATCCACAGCGGCATCGACGTCCGCGCCGTCGGGTGCGCCGGGCCGATTGGGGAGGGCGCCGTGGACGATCAGGCCGGCGCCGATGAACCCGATGCCGGTCACCACGCCGGCGAGTGCGTTCGGCGCGTGGTCGAGGGCGAGATAGCCGATCACCGCCGAGCCCACGCCGATCAGCGCAAACGTCCGGTCGCCGGCTGCGGCGCCACGTAGCTCGCGTTCGAAGCCGATCGCCCAGGTCAGCCCGAGGGCGACCAGCAGCCGGATCGTGAGGGTCATCGGTGCGGACGCTACTCGGCGGCGTCGGACTGGAAGGTGTGAACCCGCGCGCACGGATGGCGTGCGCCGCGGTTCAAACCTCCTCCCGGCACTCGCGGAGGAGTCGCTGCGCTCGGAACCAAACCGCAACTTCTGGTTGCACATCACGGCCGAGGCGCGTAGGTTCTTCCGCAACCAAACGTTGCAGAAAGCGAGACGACCATGACCACCGGAAGCACGCAGGACCAGAGCACCGAGTTCGGGAGCATCGAGCGCGAGCTCTACATCGAGGCGTCACCTGAGGTGGTGTACGCCGTGATCAGCCGGCCCGAGCACATCGCGGAGTGGTGGGCCGACGAGGTCGACCTCGACCCGACCCCGGGGGCGGTGGGGGAGCTCGCCTGGAACAACGGCCCCACCAAGCGGGCGGCCGTCGAGCCGATCACCGTCGTCGAGGCCGACCCGCACCGTCGCTTCTCGTTCCGGTGGATCGCCGAGGGCGAGGCCGCCGCTCCGGGGAACTCGCTGCTGGCGACCTTCGACCTCGAACCGCGGGGGAGCGGGACCCTCCTCAAGGTGAGCGAGACCGGCTTCCGAGAGAAGGGGTGGGACGCGGCAGTGCTCGAGCAGGCGTACCGCGACCACTGCAACGGCTGGGACCTCCACCTGCCCCGGATCGTGCCGGTCGCCGAGCAGATCGCGTCGGGCTCGTGAGCGTCGCCGTCGACGACGATCTCTGGTCGGCGATCGGTGACCCCACCCGGCGACGGATGCTCGACCTGCTCCTCGACCACGGGCCGGGTACGGCGACGAGTCTCAGCGCCCACCTGCCCGTCACCCGCCAAGCCGTCGCCAAACATCTCGGCGTGCTCGACCGCGTCGGGCTCGTCAACGTGACGCCGATCGGGCGAGAGATGCGTTACGACGTCGACGAGGCGCAGCTCGACCGAGCGATCGCCCAGCTGACGACGGTTGGATCCACCTGGGATGCCCGGCTTCGGCGCATCAAGCGCCTGGCCGAGTCGATCCAGGCCTCGGTCGACGGCGTGGAGTGAGCAGGGGGGTGGGTAGGCCGTTCGGCCCACCCACCGCCTCGACCTCAACTTGACATAACGTGTATTTCCGGCGTTGAGCAGAGAGCCCCGGAGCACCCGAGCGGGGTGCGTCAGTTCGTCCCCACGACGCTGTCGACCGCCACGAGGAGATGTTCGAGGACCTTGATCGGTGACAACCCGGCCTCCAGCTGCAACTGGGCGTCGCGAACCACCGCAGCCACCTCGAACAGTCGGTCGTTCACATCGTCCAACTCGTTTCTCGTGATCACGAGTTCGTCGTCGGCGACGCCCAGCTGTTCACCACGCCGACGTGCCTCGAACGCTCGTTGGCGACAACTCCGACGGCAGTACTTCGGCTTCCGCCCCACCCGGTCGGCCGGCCGTTCCGGCAACGGGCGCGAGCACCACTCGCACCTCGACCGCTTCCCTGACCCCTTGCGTTTCGTCACTGTGACGAAACTTAGGGGGTGCGCCTGTGCCCGTCAAGGACCACCCGACTCCGGGCAGTTCAGTTCAGCTGATCAAGACCGAACCGATTTGGGGGAAATTGACTAGTTCAATCTTCAAGTTGTGGCGGAGCGGACCGATGAAGGAGGCATGCCTACCGCGGAGATTCCCGCCGGGATGCCGGCCGCCGTCGACTGGGACGGAACCAAACGTCGGGTCGCGCCCCGCCGGGGGACCGACCGTCCGTGGGCATTGAGCACACTCCGCGTCGGCACCGACATGATGGCCGTCGACGAGGTCGCCCGCTCGATCGAGCGGTTCGGCGAGCGGTACCTGCGGCGCGTGTTCACCGAGCTGGAACGGGCGACCTGCACCGGCGCACGCGGCCCCGCGGCGGATCGCTTCGCAGCGCGGTTCGCAGCGAAGGAGTCGGTGATCAAGGCACTGCGACCTGACCGGCCGATCGCGTTCCACGACATCGAGGTCCAGCTCGACCCCGACGGTGGGCCCGAGATCGAGCTCCGGGGCAACGCCGCAAACTGCGCCGAGGCCCTCCGTGTGATCGACACCTCGCTCAGCCTCACCCACGACGCCGGCCGAGCGTCGGCCGTGTTCGTCGCGGTGCTGGACACTCCCCTGCCCTCGATCGCCCTGCCGGCGCCGACGTTGGACCCCGCGTCCAAGCTGTCGGACCTTTTTCCTGCAGGCATCCCCTTCGACCGCCGATACGACACCTACGACCACTCCCAGGAAGCCGTCTGATGCCTGACCATACCCAACTCATCCGCAGTGTGCTCGTCGACCACGGCCGCCTCGCGGTCGACGTCGCCACCCTCAGCGACTCGGCCAGCCTGTACGAGGCCGGTCTCACGTCGCACGCCAGCGTCAACGTGATGCTGGCCCTCGAGGACGAGTTCGACGTCGAGTTCCCGGAGCGTTTCCTGAAGCGCACGACCTTCGAGTCGATCGAGAACCTCAGCGTCGCGCTGGCGGACCTCGTCCACGTCGACGCCTGACCGGCGCCGTACCACTCCCGCCATGGCCGAGGCCGATACCACTCCCCCGGCCGCGAACGCACTCGCCGAGTCGCAGCTGGCACTCCGGGACCGGCTGGTCGACGCCGGCCGCCTCATCCCCACCGGCGTCGCAGGGCTCTTCGGCCGCGATGTCGTGTTCGAAGCCGTCGTTTCGGGCGTCGGCGCGCTCGTCGCCGCTGCTGGCGAAGACGATCACCCGACGCGGGTGTCGTACCCGCCGCTGATCCCGAAGGTCGACTTCGACAAGATCGGCTACCTGCGCAACTTTCCCGAACTCGTCGGGCCGGTCTTCTCGTTCGTCGGCGATGCCGCCGATCATCGCGCTGTCGTCGAACGGCTCGATGGCGACGCCCCCTACGGCGACCTCCTCACGCAGACCGAGGTGACGCTCACCCCGGCGTGCTGCTATCCGATCTACCCGTCGGTGACCGGCGCGCTCGGCGCCGGTGGTGCCGTGTTCGAGACGTGCGCCTACTGCTTCCGCCACGAGCCGTCGGTCGATCCGATGCGCCTGCAGGCATTCCGCCAGCATGAGCACATCCGTATCGCAACGCCCGACGAGGTTCTCGACTGGCGAGCGCGCTGGCTCGAGCGGGCGCCCGAGCTGCTCTCGGCCCTCGGCCTCGACGTCATCTCCGACATCGCCAACGACCCGTTCTTCGGCCGCGCCGGGCGCCTCATGAAGATGAGCCAGCGCGAGCAGCAGCTCAAGATCGAGTTCCTCGTCGACGTGTACGGCGACGAACACCGGACGGCGTGCTCGTCGATCAACTACCACCAGGACCACTTCGGCCACACGTTCGGGATCCACACCGACGACGGCGCCGACGCGCACTCGTCGTGCATCGGGTTCGGGCTCGAGCGGTGCACCGTGGCGCTCTTCAACCAGCACGGCACCGATGTCGCGCAGTGGCCGGCGCCCGTGCGCGACCGGCTCGGCCTCTAAGCCGAGGAGTTCCAAGGGGTTCGAGGCGGCGGGTCGCCAGCTCGAACTCCGACGTGAGCGCGTGATCGTCGGCATCGCTCGATCGTGGTCGATCGAAGTGGTGCGTGAGCGCGATGGAAACGTCGCGCCAGCGCACCACTTCGAGCGCCGCCCACCCGGGCGCTACGGGAAGAACACCTCGTCGATACGACTGATGAGCCCACCACGGGCGACGATCTGGACCGGCAGCCTCGGGCCGCCCTCGGCCGGATCGCCGACGGGCACTGCGGTGAGGGCCTCGGCCAGCTTCTGGAGGTTCCCGCTCTCGAGGTCGGGGCTGCCCGGGCTCGAGAGCACGTTCACCGGCGCCGTCGGCCCGACCGTGACCGTCCGAAGCTTCGGGTTCTTGTTGCGGACGTAGTAGTCGTTGTCGATCGACGTCTCGCCCGGTTCGAGCGCCCCGTCCTCGATGGCCGCCGTCACCGCGGCATCGCCGGTCAGCAGTTCGGCGATGTCGATCGTGACGGTCGACCCGCCGATGTTGATCGCGGTCACGTACCCGAAGCTGGTGCCGTCGGGCACGGCGTCGGCGGACGCGGCGTCACTGCCGCCGGCGGTCGTCGTGACACCGACCGCTGCGGTGGTGGTCGACCCCGCTCCCCCGTCGGCGACCGTGGTCGAGATCGACGAGGTCGTGGTGGGCGCGGACGTCGTGCTCGTCGGCTTCGCCGCTGCCGTCGTGGTGGGATCGGCACCGTCGGCGGTGTCGTCGCCGCCGCACCCGGCAACCAGGAGCACACCCGAAACCAGCGCGATCGCGGCGATCGACACCGGGCGGATGCGCTGGCGGAGTGGCACGGGCGGCATCGTAGTTCGGTCTCCGACGGGTTCCGGTGCGCACGGTCGCGCCTCGGTTCTTCACCGGGCCTGCACATCGTTCGCACAACTCCGACGCCCGTGATCTCTAACGTGGAGGGGTGGATCAGCACGGGGCACAGCAGCGGATCGTCGTCATCGAGGACGAGGAGGCCATCGCCGACGCGGTGATGCAGCGTCTCCGTGGGGAGGGGTTCGACGTCGAGTGGGCGGCCGACGGCATCGTCGGGGTCGAACTCTGCGAGCGCGTTCGGCCCGACCTCGTGGTGCTCGACCTCATGTTGCCCGGACTCGACGGCCTCGAGGTGTGCCGCCGCATCCAGGCCGAGCGGCGGACGCCCGTGCTCATGTTGACCGCCCGCGACGACGAATCCGACCTCCTCGTCGGTCTCGCCGTCGGGGCCGACGACTACCTCACGAAGCCGTTCAGCCCCCGCGAACTCGTCGCCCGTGTCCGGGCGGTCCTGCGCCGAGCCGAGCCCCAGCCGGCGCCCGCGGACGAGGCACCGCTCGTGGTGCTCGACATCGAGATCGACCGTGCCACCCGTCGCGTCGCTCGTGCCAGCGAGCCCGTGCACCTGACCCCCATCGAGTTCGACCTGCTCGTGTGCCTCGCCCTGCGTCGCGGCGCAGTGCTCAGCCGCGAGGTGCTCCTCGCCGAGGTCTGGGGCTACGACGGCGACTACGGCGCCCGCACCGTAGACTCCCACGTGCGATCGGTCCGACGGAAACTCGGCGACGAGGTGATCCGCACCGTCCACGCCGTGGGGTACGCGATCGGAAGCGCCTGATGACTCCCCCGCCACCGGAGGAGGGCGGCCGAGCAGTACCGCCGCGCAACAAGGCGCCGACGGACTCGGCGTCGAGCCTGAGCGAAGGTGACCGAGCCAATCAGTACGAATGGCGGCCGCTCGACGGGTTCCGCTCGATTCGCACCAAGTTGTCGGTGCTCGTCGCCGGCTCGGTGACGATCTCGGTGCTCATCGGCAGCGTCGGCCTCCGGGTCGGCTGGCCGTTCTGGTTCCGGCTCATCACGTCGGTGATCGTCGGCCTCGGCATCATGCGCCTCGTGTCGAAGGGCATCACGTCGCCGCTCCGCGACATGGCGTCGGCGGCGCGGGCCATGGCGGACGGCGACTACAGCCGCCGCGTCCGCGACACGTCACGTGACGAGGTGGGCGAGCTCGCCACCGCGTTCAACGAGATGGCGGCGGAACTGGCCGAGGTGGATCGGCAACGCCGCGAGCTCGTGGCGAATGCGTCCCACGAGCTCCGTACGCCCATCGCCGCCCTCCAGGCGATGATCGAGAACCTCGCCGACGGGGTGAGCGAGGCGGACCCCGCCTTCGTCGACACCATGCACAACCAGGTGCGGCGACTCGCCGTGCTCGTCGACCAGCTCATGAGCCTCTCCCGCCTGGACTCCGGCGAAATGCCCCTCCACATCGAGACCGTGTCGGTGGCGGCACTCGTGCAGGCGTCGCTCGAGGAGTTCAGCTGGCACCACCCCGACGCCGAGATCGAGGTCGACGTCGAACCCGAGACGCTCCTCGTGGCCGTCGACCAGCTGCTGATGCACCGGGTGATCGCCAACTTGTTGGAGAACGCGATCCGCCACGGTGCTCCGCCGTTCCGCATCGCCGCGTCGCTCGGGCCGGCGCAACCGGGTGATCGTCAGCAGTCGGGCCCCACGGTGTCGATCGTCGTCAGCGACGGTGGTCCGGGCATCCCCGCCGAGGCGGCGTCGCAGGTCTTCGATCGGTTCCACCGCCTCGACCGCTCCCGCCGTTCGGGCGGCAGCGGTCTCGGGCTCGCGATCGTCGCCGGCATCGTCGAGCGCCACCACGGGGTGATCAGCGTGGAGCCGAACACGCCGACGGGGGTACGCATGGTCGTGCGGCTGCCCCAGGACTACCGCGACTCGGGCACCACCGGGTCGTACATGCGCAGGTCGATGACCTCGGGGTCCGGCGCCACCCAGGTCGGCGGCTCGGCGAAACCGAAGAAGTACTGATCGTCGAGCCCCACCGAGTGGGCGTACATCGCGTACGCGTCGGGGTGCTGCGTGCGCAGGTAGTACTCGTAGTCCCAGATGTTGGCCCACAGCGGCACGGTGTCGGGTGCGCCGTAGTACGGCTGGCCCGGTACCCCGTCGAACTCCTGCATGATGTCCTTCGCCGCGGCCTGCACGAGGATGTACGGGATCCGGTCGAGTGAGCACACCCAGGTCTTGGCGTCGCTGCGCAGCCCCTGCTGCATCAGTCCGGCGTACAACGCTTTGCTCACCCCGTCGGCCTTTCGGTGGCCCTGGTACTTGATGGCGACGGCAACGGTCGGGATGTCGGTGATCTCGTCGGCGCGGGTGGCGGCGAACCGGGACCGGGCCACGATCTCGTCCCACGTCAGACCCCAGCCGTCCTCGCCGTGCTTCTGCAGGTCGTTGAGGATGCGGCAGCCGTACTCGGCGGTGTTGCGGACCGTGCGGATGACGCCGCACGGGAGGTGTTCCTCGTGGTCGACGACGGTGATGATCTCGGTGGCGCCGACGTCCTCGAACTGCCCGTACAACCGGCGCATGAGCGGCACGTCGTTGTTGAACGAGTCGCCGAAGCGCTCGAGCTCGACCGAGCGCGAGAGGCCCGACCTCGGGTCCTCACCGTGGATGAAGTACACGCCGTAGCGCTGATCTGGTTCGCCGAACTCGCGCCGGAGATCATCGATCGCCCAAGCCAGGTACTCGGGGGTGCGGTAGTCCTCGGACCACAGGTCGAGGCCGTCGACGTTGCCGGGGCGGAGCACCCCCGGGCGCGTCGAGCCCTCGGTCAGGTCGATGACGAGGTCGGGGTGTGGCTCCTCGGTCGAGGTGTCGTCGGCAGGTCCGGAACCGAGTCGCGACGCCACGGCTCAGAACCCGAACCAGGTCGTTTCGGTGGGCTCGAAGAAGTCGACGGTGTAGTCGACGGCGTCCTGGGGGTCGAACGCCTTGCAGGTGTACATGTCGACGCTGAAGAACCGCCGCGGCTGGTCCCACGCGTAGAAGTGCGCTCCGGACGTCTCCCAGTGGATCCAGCCGGCCCAGCCGTAGAGGTCCGACCGGTGCGTCATCGGGGTCATGAGCGGAACCATGTCGGTGACGTGGGACAGGCCCGTCAGGTATCGCTTGATCTGTGCAGCGCTGATGCGTTGGGTGACGTTGCCCTCGATCACCAGTCGTTGGCGATGGATGTCGGGGGCGAGATCGACGCGCTGGGTCTCTGGAACGACGATTCCCTCGCGACGCAATTCGTGGATGGCCATAGATCCCTCCTTGGACCACGGCGCCCCTCTCCCAGGTGACCGTGCTGGCCGGGAAAACCTAGGTGCTTTGGCAGGGTGATGCTAGGCAGAATGACTCAGTTCATCCGATTGCCATCAGGTCGCCCCACGAACGTCGTGCTCGCGATGTGGGCGTGCCCGCCCGCCTGGCCCTACTGCGTCGCCGACGCGAGGGGCCGGAGCCACGCCTGATTCAGGCGGCGCAGCGTCGCCGGGATCTGCTCCGGCGGCACGGGACGGGAGTACAGGTACCCCTGCGCCTCCACACATCCGAGCTCGACGAGGCGGTCCGCCTGCGCCTGGGTCTCGACCCCTTCGGCGATGGTGTCGAGTCCGAGCGCGGCAGCCATCGCCACGATCGCCCCGACCAGCTGGTGCTCACCGCCGCCCTCGTTGTCGAGGGGATCGACGAAGGCACGGTCGATCTTGACGCAGCTGAACGGGAACCGCTGGACGTAGGCGAGGGACGAATAGCCGGTGCCGAAGTCGTCGATCGACAGGCGGATGCCGTGGTCACGGATGCGGTTCAGGATCGCCGGGACCATCGGGCCCTCGTCGACGAGGAGGGACTCGGTGACCTCGAGCACGAGGGCATCGGGCGGCAGCGCATGTTTCGCCAGCGACCGCTCGACCATGAACACGAAGTCGGCATCGCGAAGCTGTCGGGCCGACACGTTCACCGAGCACCACAGGTTGGCGTACTCGGGCGCCGTGCCCCGCCAGTACGCGAGCTGCTGGCAGGCGTGATCGAGGATCCACGCGCCGATCTCGACGATGACCCCGGTCTCCTCGGCGATCGGGATGAACTCGAGCGGTGGCACCGTGCCACGCATCGGGTGGTTCCAGCGCATGAGCGCCTCGAACCCGAGCGTCCGGCTGTTGACCATGTCCACGACCGGCTGGAAGTGAACGGCGAGCTCGTCGCGGTCGAGGGCGTGACGAAGATCCCGCTCGAGCTCGAGTCGGTTCGAGACCCGGTCGCGCATCGAGTTGTCGAACACGAGGACCGAATCTCGGCCCGCATCCTTCGCCCCGTACATCGCGGTGTCGGCATCGCGGAGCAGCGCCCCGGGCCCACCATCGAGGTCGGACGTGGCGATACCGACGCTGATCGACACCGGGATCTCGGTGTCACGGATGAGGAACGGGCGGGAGAACGTCTGCCGGAGCTCCTCCGCGGTGCGCACCACCTGATCGATGCCGGCGTCGTAGGTCGTGACCACGACGAACTCGTCGCCGCCGATCCGAGCGACGACATCGCCGCGTCGCGACGATGCCCGTAGGCGCTCGGCCACGGCGATCAGCAGATCGTCACCGAAGCTGTGGCCAAAGCTGTCGTTCACCAGCTTGAACCGGTCCATGTCCACGAACAGCACCGCGTGGGGGATGCCCGCCTCGGCCAGCTCCGAGAGCTCGTCGAGGAGACCGGAGCGGTTGAGCGATCCGGTGAGGAGGTCGTGGGTCGCCTGGTAGAGCAGGGCCTTCTCGGACCGGGCGTGATGCTGCAGGGCACGCACCACCCGCCACGTGGCGGTCGCGGTCAGGACGAAGATGATGGTTGCCAGCACGACCCGGTCGGCGGTCGCCATGTCGTGTTGTGTCACCGACACCATCGCCGGTGTGGTGAGCGCCAACGACACGAAGGCAAGTCGGGCGGGCGACGCCGGCGCGTTGTCGGCCGGGAGCGGCACCGCGAACTCGACGAAGCTCGGGTGCAGGCAGAAGAACACGATGGCGCCGTAGCCGATGGCATACGGCAGGAGCCACGACGCCGGCCCGAAGTCGGCGACCTTCGCGTCGCCGATCGTGAAGAACACGTCACCGATCAGGAGGAACACCATGGCGACGACCACGCCGAGGATCGACGCGCCCCGCTTGGCGCCGCGGGCGAAGGCGATCTGACAGGTCATGACGACGAAGACGACCGACAGCGGCGGGTAGGCGACGATCGAGAGGCGGACGCCAATGGTCGCGGTCGACCGTGCCAGTGCCGGTTCGATGAGGAACACCCACGCGAGCGCGAGGGCGGCGAGGCCGGCGAGGCAGCCGTCGAGCACCGCGTCGAGTCCGCCGTCCACGTCGCGACGGCGGATGCGAACGGCGCAGCCCAGGGCAACCGCCAACAGCACGTAGCCGGGCAACGAGGCGAGGTCGGGGACGAGCGAACGGTTGGCCGTCAGATCACCGACCGTGTGGTACGAGTCGCGCAATGCCGCCGCGACCATCACCAGGAACACGGCGATCGCCAGCATCACCCAGGGGTGACGGGCGCCCTTGGGCATCAGGAACGCGCCGCGCACGAGCGTGATGACCGCGGCCACTCCGACGGCGCCGAAGGCCGCCGACGAGTACTCACCAAAGGCATCGAGGCTCGCGCCGACGGCCACGAGGCCGGCGACACCTCCGCCGATGACGGCGGGGAGATTCGAATGTGTGCGGGGAGACAGCATCAGGAGTCGATCCGGTCGAGGATTGATCACTCCTTGTATCGACCGCCCCTTCGCCCGGGTTGAGCATTCCTACCCGCCCCGGGTGGTGTCGCCCGACTCCCCCGCCGGTCGGGCCGCCGTCAGGCGTTGGCGGCGATCTCCCGGCCGAGTCGCAGGAGGGCCTGGGTGGCCCCACCGAGCTGCAGCTCGTGCTGCTTCGCTGCGATGAAGTGGCGGTGCAGCGGGTAGTCGCGGTCGACACCGACGCCGCCGTGGAGATGCGCCGACGCCAGCGATACCCGGTGACCGCTGTAGGCGGCCCAGTACTTGGCGGTGGCGACCTCTTCGGTGGCCGACAGGCCCGTCGAGAGACGCCAGAGCGCGTGCCACGCAGTGAGGCGAATCGTCTGCGTGTCGATGAATGTGTCCGCGGCGCGGTGACCGACGGCCTGGAAGGTGGCGATCGGGACGTCGAACTGCTTGCGTTCCTTGGTGTACTCGGCGGTGAGGGCCAGTGCGGCCTCCGCCGTTCCGAGCGCCGCGGTGCACTGTGTGGCGACGGCACGGTCGAACGCCCACGTGAGGGCCTCATCGCCCTCGGCGAGGAGCGTCGCCGGTGTCGACGAGAACTCGAGCGACGCCTCGGGGGTACCAGCGGTCGTCGTCTCGGCCGTGCGGGTGACACCGCTCGCCGAGAGGTCGACCAGCACGAGCGCCGGGCCGTTCGCACCCTTGACCGACACCACAGCGGCGTCGGCAACGTTGCCCGCCGGCACGCACACCTTGACGCCGGTCACGGTGCTGCCGTCGAAGGTCACGAGCTGCGGATCGAGCGGGTCGCCGAGCTCGTCGTGCCAGGCGGCGGTGAGCACTGCATCGCCCGACGCGACCTTGCCGAGCCAGTCGTTCTTGGTGGCCTCGTCGGCGAACTCGGCAATGGCGGGGGCGCCGAGACCGAGCGTCTCCCAGACGGGTACGGCGGCGGCGTGGTAGGCGGCGGCGCGGATCACGCAGCCGGCCTCGATCAGGCCGAGGCCCGCTCCCCCGGCCGATTCCGGCAGGGAGATGCCGAGCAGGCCGGCGTCGGCGAGCGCGGCCCAGAGCCCGCGGTCGAATCGGTCGTCACCCGACTTCTCCAGCTCGCGGAGGACGGCGGGGTCGGACTTGTCGCCGATGATCTGGGTGGCAAGGTCGCTGACGGCGAGCTGCTCTTCTGAGAAGTTGAAATCCATGTGTGTGTGGTCCTTGAGATCGATCTGGTGAGGTCAGCCGCGGAGCGAGCGGGGCAGGCCGAGTCCGAACATGGCGATGAGATCACGCTGGATCTCGTTGGTGCCGCCGCCGAAGGTGAGGATGACGAGGCTGCGGTAGCTCATCTCGAGCCGGCCCTGCACGACCTCCGCCGCGGAGTTGCGCTGCAGGTAGGCCCTCGGGCCGAGGATCTCCATCAACAGCCGGAAGGCCTCCAGGTAGAACTCGGTGCCGAAGATCTTGATGGTCGACGCGTCGGAGATGTCGAGCGACGCCGACGACGCGACCTTCCAGTTGATCTGGCGGAGGAACTCGAGACCGGCTCGCACGCGGGCCAGGTTGAGCTGCACCCACTCCTGGTCGATGATGCGCTGCCCGTTCGGAAGCGTGTTGTCGGCGGCGAAGCGGATGACCTCGTCGAGGCTCTGCTCGAGGAGGCCGGAGCTGCAGAGCGTCACGCGCTCGTGGTTGAGCTGGTTCGTGATGAGGTTCCAGCCCTTGTTCACCCCGCCGACGATGTTCGCCGCCGGCACCCGCACGTTGTCGTAGTAGACGGCGTTGATGTCGTGGCTCGAGAGGAGGTTGAGCGGCTCGATCGTGATGCCGGGCGTGTTCTTCAGGTCGACGATGATCATCGAGATGCCCTTGTGCTTGGGGGCGTCCTGATCGGTGCGGACCGCGAGCCAGCAGTAGTCGGCGTCGCTGGCGAGCGACGTCCACATCTTCGAGCCGTTGATGACGTACTCGTCACCGTCGAGATCGGCGCGGGTCTTGAGCGACGCGAGGTCGGTGCCGGCCTCGGGCTCGGAGTAGCCGATCGAGAAGTGCAGGTCGCCGGCGAGGATCTTCGGAAGGAAGAAGTCCTTCTGCTCCTGGCTGCCGAAGTTCATGATCGTCGGGCCGACGGTGTTGATCGTGAGCATCGGGACCGGGGCACCCGAGCGCATCGACTCGTCGAAGAAGATGAACTGCTCCATCTGGCCCTTGCCCTGGCCGCCGTACTCCTTGGGCCAGCCGATGCCGAGCCAGCCGTCGGCCGCCATCTGCTTGACCATCGCCCGGTTGACGGGGCCGCATCCGTGCTCGACCGCCAACGCCTCCCGGACGTCGTCGGTCAGCAGCTTGTCGTAGTAGGCGCTGAGCTCGGAGCGCAGGGCCTCCTGCTCGTCGGTGTAGGCGATGTGCATGGGCGGAAACTGTAACCGGTTCTAGTTCCCTCGTCCGGCCGGACGGGCACACGTCGCCCCTCACCCGGGGGTCTCCCGGGCGGACGACGTCGGCCCCACTAGGTTCCGGGGCGATGTCCGGCCCCTCCCGAACCAAGCAGCGGCGCGCCCGGGTGGTCTACTCCCCCGTCGACGCGATCCGGCTGGGAGTGTCGGTCCTGGTCCTCGGCATCGTGGTCGTGGTGGTCAACTTCGGCGCCTCGTCACTGGCGGGAGCCGAGGCGGACCTGATCCGGCTGACGGCGCGGCTCCCCACCGGAGTGACCCAGCTCGCGGTGCGTCTCGTGCAGCTCGTGGCGGTCTTCGCTCCCGTCGTCGGCTTCGTCGCGCTCATCGCCCGGCGCCACTTCCGTCGCCTCGCCGGCTCGGTCATCGCGGCGCTCGCCGGCGGCGTCATCGGACGCTGGATCATGACCGACCTGCTCGACCTCAACGTCGACCGGCTCCGGATCACCGGCGAACTCAACGCCGGAGCTCCGTTCCCGAGTGCAGCGTTCCTGGCGTCGATCGCCGCGATCGTCGCTGCCGACTCGCCCTGGATGTCCCAGCGCTGGCGCCACGCCGCTCGTGGCTGGTTGGCCCTGCTCCTCGCCCTGCGGCTCTTCTCGGGCACGACCGGCCTCCGCGAGCTGATCGTGGCAGTGGCCGTCGGCTGGGTCGTCGGCTCCCTCGTGGGAGCGCTCGTGGGCGCACCCGATCGTCGCCCCAGCGACGCTGCCGTCGTCTCCGCCCTGACCCGCCTCGGGGTGTCGGTGTCCGACGTGCACCACGAACGCTCGGC
>CALMLJ010000390.1 GCA_937868025.1 uncultured Acidimicrobiaceae bacterium | reverse complement strand
GAACCGCACCCGCAGCGCCATAGCCGCCCCGACGTTGGCATAGACCGGTCGTGGCCAACGCATCGAAGAACAAAGGGGACCGGTTCGAACGCGAGGCCGCGGCCTACCTGCTCGAGCACGCCGCCGACATCGTCCTCCCTGACTGCCAACGGCTCCTCGGAGCCGGCCGCAAAGACGACATCGGCGACCTGCGCGCCTTCGTTGACGTGGCCGTCCAGGTGAAGGCGTACAACAACGTTCTCGCCGCTCTTCGCGAAGGAGTAGCCGGAGCGCGCGCTCAGGCCGAACGCTCGGGCACCGAGCTGCACCTTGCGATGGTCCCGATTCCCAGGGTGTCGCGCACCAACCCCGACGTCGTCCGATGGCTGGCCTGCTCCTACGTGTGGCCAACCCCCGTCACCACCGACACGTTCGCGATGTCAGGTCGCGCCCTCACCTGGGTACGCACCGCCGACGAACCGATCGACACCCGGGTCGCGACCATCGCCACCCGCGGCCTCGAACCCGTCTACCTCGGATCGCTCCAAGCCTGGTTGGCGGCGTACCGCAACCGGGGCAAGATCGCCGCGCAGACGCCCAGCAACTGAGCGAACGATGGGCACTCCGGGTTCCTACGTCAGTCTTCACAACCACACCGAGCACTCGACCCTGGACGGGCTGAGCCGCCTCAACGAGCTGTGCGAGGCAGCTGCGGCCGACGGAAGCCCAGCGGTCGGCATCACCGACCACGGCACCATGTCCGGCACGTTCAAGTTCGCCGCGGCAGCCAGAAAGGCCGGCGTCAAACCGCTCATGGGCTTCGAGGCATACCTGGCGATCGGGTCGCGCCACGACCAGAACTCGATCGAGATCCCCCGCGACGACGCCGAATCCGACGCCGACGACGACGGCACCGGAAAGGGCTCCACGAAGGTCAAGCGCTACGAGCACATCACCCTCCTCGCGTCGGACACCGACGGATGGGCGAACCTGTGCAAGCTCACCTCCTTTTCCCACGACTCGTTCTGGTACAAGCCGCGCATCGACTTCGAGCTGATGGCCGAACACAACCGCGGCATCATCGCTCTCACCGGATGTCTCGGTGGCCCGGTCGCCGGTCGCCTCCTCCGCGGCGACACCGACGGTGCCTACCAAGCCGCCGCAGATCTCGTCGAGATGTACGGGCGAACCAACGTGTTCGCCGAGGTGATGGACCACGGCATCGCCGTCGAGCGCGTCCTCATGCCCCAGCTCGTGGAGCTGGCGAAGCACTTCGGGATCCGCACGGTCGCGACCAACGACACCCACTTCGTCAGCGAAGGCGACGCCCACGCCCACGACGCATGGCTGTGCGTCGCCCAGAACAAGAAGGTGGCCGACGACGAGAGGTGGCGATTCAACGGCGCCGGCTACCACATGCGCACCGCCGCGGAGATGCGAGCCCTCTTCGACGACCAGAACGGCACCAGCGAGGCCGTCGACTCGACACTGCTGATCGCGGAGCGATGCGCCGACAACATCCTCCCCGAATCCCGCCTCCGACTCCCCAAGTACACCTCCCCCGAGATGGGCGATCGGGACAGCGACAAGTACCTCTACGACCTCGTCGTCGAAGGGGCCCGCGCCCGATTCGGCACCCTCACCGACAAGATCAAGGCCCGACTCCGATTCGAGTTCGACATGATCTCGTCGAAGGGGTTGTCGGACTACTTCCTGATCCAGTGGGACATCATCTGCGAGGCCCGCCGCCGCGGCATCCGTGTCGGCCCGGGTCGCGGATCCGCGGCCGGATGCCTGATCTCGTATTGCCTCACCATCGTCAACGTCGACCCACTCGAGAACGACCTCCTGTTCGAACGGTTCCTCAACCCAGACCGGGTCTCGATGCCCGACATCGACACCGACTACGACTCCGCCGGCCGCGACGAGATGATCCGCTACACCGCCGAACGATTCGGCCTGGACTTCGTCGCCCGAATCGGCACCTTCGGCCAAGCGCTCTCCCGCCGCTCCATCCGTGACGCCGCCCGCGTCCTCGACCTGGCACCCATCGGCGACGAGCTCGCCCGACTCGTGCCGATCGGCGCGAATGGCAAGCCCGCCTCCATCGAATCGATGATCGCAGCCACCCAGGGAAACGCCGTTGTTGCGGCCGCGGACGGCGACGACGCCTGGGGCGAAACCTCTGCAGGGTCCAACTCCGGCAGCACGCGCGACAGCAGCGTCAACGCGGCTGCACGCGACTTCATGGCCGCCGCTCAAGCCTCCGAGCTGCACCGCCAGGTGTTCGAACTCGCCGCCGCGTTCGAGAACCGCATCAACCAGGAAGGCATCCACGCGTGCGGTGTCGTCGTCGCAGACGAACCGCTCTACGGGATGGTCCCGCTGCGCACCGACCACAAGAAGGGCCCCAACCAAGGACAGCTCGTCACCCAGTGGGACGGCAAGGACATCGACACGTTCGGCCTGCTCAAGATGGACTTCTTGGCACTGCTGAACCTCGACATCATCACCGCATGCGAGAAGTTCATCCGGGCCCGAAGCGGCGAAGAGGTCGACGGCGACAATCCGCCGATCTTCCCCGCCGGCACAGGCGCTACCGCGCTCACCCGTCGCGGCGAACGCTTCACGACCCTCGAACAAGAGCGCGTCGAACGCACGTGGGCGCTGATCCGCTCGGGCCGGACCAGCGGAGTGTTCCAGCTCGAGTCGCGTGGCATGACCGAGCTGTGCACGAAGGTCGAAGCCAGTTCGCTCGCCGAACTCTCAGCGATCATCGCCCTGTTCCGGCCCGGCCCCCTCGCAGCGAACATGCACGTTCACTACGCCGACCGAAAGCACGGTATCGAAGAGATCGACTACGGCATCTTCACCAAGGGCAGTCCGAACGAGGCAGCCGAACAGGCGGCAATCGCCACAGTGCTCGGAGACTCGCTTGGAGTGTGCCTCACCGGCGACACTCGCGTCTACTCGCTGAGCCGTGGACATCTGATCAATCTTGACGATGTTCGCGTGGGAGAGACGGTCCAAGGCGTCAACGACGACCTACTCCCCGCACCCGGTCGAGTTGCGAAGGTCGTGAACCAGGGAGCTCGCCCCGTTCGCGAGGTGAAGTTCATTTCCGGAGCCTCGCTCCGAGCCACTGACGAGCACCCATTCCTCACGCCAAGAGGCTGGGTTCCCGCCTCAGACCTTCGCCCCGGTGACGTTGTCGCCGCTCCCAAGAGCTACCTGCCACCACGGCAACCCGTTACCGGCCCCACGACCGTAGAGGCGAAGGTGCTCGGCTACCTACTCGGCGACGGCAGCCTCTCCGCCGCTCACAACGTCGCCTTCGTCAACTCCGATACGGCACTACTGGACGCTTACCGAACTGCTGTAGATAGCGTCTTCGGCCCACAGCACTACACCCCCACGCCCCGTGCTCGTGGCGTCACGACTCTCAACACGAGCAGCGGGAGCGGAGGTGGCAGTACCCCGGGGCCCGTTCTGACATGGTTGCGATCGCTCGGCCTGAAGGCACCGGCGACTCGGTGGCGCGACGGCGGACCGACGTCTGCCGAGAAGTTCGTTCCCGAGAGATTTCTCTCGGCGAACGAGGATGTTGTTGCTGCACTTCTCGCCGCTCTCTGGGACTGCGACGGATCTGTGTCGCGACCGGGAACATCCTTGTCCTTCAGCTACAAGACGATCTCGCGCCAGCTCGCCGAAGACGTCCAGTTCCTTCTGCTTCGGCTCGGTATTCGTTCCCAACTTTGTGCCAGCACCTACGGCACTGACGCTGGCGGACTGGAAGTCGCCTTCCAGATCACGACTGGTGACAGCGTCGGCTTCCGACAGATAGCGATTCTGATGTCCTCAGCCGACAAGCGTGACCGTGCGCTGAACGGCCGAGGACGACGGTACAGCTCACACTCGTCGATCCCCTCGGACATCGTCGTCCGAGCGATCGAGGCAGCAGGCTGCCGGGTTCGCCCCTTCTGCGAAAGCGTTGGCATCTCACGCAGTTCGATTCGCCGCTCCGGAACGCGCAACGTCGGCAGCTCAGTTGTGGCGAAGGTCGCCGAGCACACCGGCGACGCCGGGTTGGTGCGACTGCTCAATACCAACTGGGAGCGGGTCACGGCGAACACCGTGACTGGGAGGTCCGAGGTCGTCTACGACATCGAAGTCGACGGGATCCACAACTTCGTCGCCAACGGCGTGGTCGTTCACAACTGCATCTTCCAAGAGTCGATGATGAGGCTCGGCTCTGTGGTCGCCGGGTTCGGGCCGAGCGAGCGCAACCGACTGCAAAAGGCGGTGTCCAAGAAGATCAAGGAGGAGGTCGACGCCGTCGGCGAGATGTTCTTCGCCGGCGGAGTCTCCGATGCGGCCATGGACGGGACGCCGAAGTTGGCGTTCGCCGAAACCACCGTCAGTCGTGTGTGGGACGCCATCAAAGGGGCCGCGGCGTACGCGTTCAACGCATCCCACTCCTACGCGTACGCATGGCTCGCCTACTGCACCGCCTACCTGAAGGCGAACTGGACCGCCGAGTACGGCGCGGCGCTGCTCAGCGTCACCGAGAAGGCTGAACGGCGACAGATGGTGCTCGCCGCCCTCCGAAAGGACGGCGTCACTGTTCTCGGGCCCTCGGTCAACGAGAGCCGGTTCACCACCTCGGTGGATGAATCCGGAGCTGTACGGATCGGCTTGTCGGAGATCAAGGACGTCGGATCCGACATCGTGCACCTGATCGACGAGCGCGACGCCAACGGACCGTTCACCTCGCTCTCAGACGTCGCCGT